>NZ_JASCPM010000022.1:0-76526 GCF_029960215.1 Pseudomonas sp. PS01301
AGCAAGACAACCCACAAATATCACATACCCGATTCGCTGGAGTGCCTCCCAAAGGGCATCCCGGCTACAGAATTTCTTGACGACCATAGAGCATTGGAACCACCTGATCCCATCCCGAACTCAGCAGTGAAACGATGCATCGCCGATGGTAGTGTGGGGTTTCCCCATGTGAGAGTAGGTCATCGTCAAGATTCAATTCCGAAACCCCTATCTGCGTGAGCAGGTAGGGGTTTTGTCTTTCTCGAAGCAAAAAAACACTGATCCGCACGCAAAAAAAACCACCCAGCAGGGTGGTTTTTCGTAGCATGCCGGTCAGTCGCCGGTGTACTCGCAGCCGCTCGTGCAGGTTTCGTGGATACGGATCTTGGACAATTCGGGCAATAGCGGTTTGAGCTCATGCCAGATCCATTTGGCGAGGTTCTCGCTGGTGGGATTCTCCAGGCCGGGAAGATCATTCAGATAGTTGTGGTCGAGACGCTCGTACAGCGGCTTGAATATCGCCTTGATTTCGGAAAAGTCTCGGATCCAGCCGGTATGGGGATCAACGTCGCCCTTAAGATAGATCGCGACCTTGAAGGAATGGCCATGCAAGCGACCGCATTTGTGTCCCTCGGGTACGTGAGGAAGCCGATGGGCAGACTCGAAAGTGAATTCCTTGAAAATTTCCACGTTTGTTCCAATTTGTAGGCAAGTCAGTGCTGCAGTTTATCAGGTGTCCAACCTGGACGGTAAGTGTGCATGGGGAGCGTGGTGGGATCGATCCAGCCGGCTGACGCACGGTGGGGCAGAGCGTGCTGCAACACCGCGATCATTTGGAGGCTAGCGTTGTGCCATTAAGTTTGAGTTAAGTCGCCTTCGGTATTGTGTCTCTCGTACACCATACATACCTCACACATACACAAGGTGAACTGAATGAAAACGTTGACTGCTTTGCTTCTGGCTTCTTCCATGAGTTTCGTTGCCGTCAGTGCTCAGGCCAAAGATCTTGGCCCGGACGAAGCGCTTCGCTTGCGCGATGCTGGTACCATCCAGTCCTTCGAGAAGCTCAATGCTGCAGCATTGGCGAAACATCCAGGCGGCACTGTTCACGAGACCGAGCTGGAAGAGGAATACGGTAAATACATCTATCAAGTCGAACTGCGCGACAGCAAGGGCGTCGAGTGGGATGTAGAGCTCGATGCAACCACTGGTCAAGTGCTCAAAGATCATCAGGATACCTAATGAACATACCGCCAGCGGGTCGCGCACTGATGGTCGGGCTGCTGGCGTTCTGCTCGTTGGCAGTGGCTCGAGATTTAGATCAGGATGAGGCGCTGCGACTCAGACAGGAGGGTGTGATTCTGCCCCTCGAACAACTGCTAGGCCAGGCCATGGCGCGTTATCCCGGTGCTCGCCTGCTGGAGGCTGAACTCGAAGAAAAGCAGCAGAAGCTGGTCTATGAAGTCGAGCTGCTGACCACGGCAGGTGTCGTTCGCGAGATCAAATTGGATGCGGCTACAGGTGATTTGCTCAAAGACGAGGAAGATGACTGATGCGCTTGCTGTTGGTGGAAGACAACGTTCCTCTGGCCGATGAGCTGAGCGCCAGCCTCAGTCGCCAGGGGTACGCCGTGGATTGGCTGGCGGACGGTCGAGACGCGGTCTATCAGGGGCAGTCCGAACCTTATGATTTGATCATCCTCGATCTAGGATTGCCTGGCCTGCCTGGGCTGGAAGTGTTGGCTCAGTGGCGAGCGGCGAACCTTTCCACCCCGGTGCTCATTCTGACCGCGCGTGGCTCATGGGCCGAGCGTATCGAAGGTTTGAAAGCAGGCGCCGATGACTACCTGACCAAGCCGTTTCACCCTGAAGAACTTCAGTTGCGTGCCCAGGCGTTGGTGCGGCGGGCGCGAGGTCTGTCGAACATGCCGCGTCTGGAAGCGGCGGGTCTGCATCTGGACGAAGGTCGCCAATGCGTATTGCAGGCCGGAGTCGATATACAGCTCACCGCTGCAGAGTTCCGGCTGCTGCGCTATTTCATGCTTCACCCCGACCAAATCCTGTCCAAGGGCCATTTGGCCGATCATCTGTATGATGGCGAGACCGAGCGCGATTCGAACGTGCTGGAAGTGCACGTCAATCACCTGCGGCGCAAGCTGGGTCGCAGTGTGATCGAAACGCGGCGAGGACAGGGCTACCGTTTTGCCGGGGTCGTGCAGTGAGATCCATCCAGGCGCGATTGAGCGTCGGACTGATCAGCGTTCTGGTCGTGGTTGGCCTGGTGCTTGCGCAGTTGAGTTTGTGGCTGTTCGAAATGGGTCTGCAGCGCTACCTGGAAGCGGGGCTGCGCAACGAAAGTGAAAACCTTCTGGTGGCCATGCAGCGGGGGCCGCAGGGTTTGCAGCTGGATCAACATCGTATTTCTCCTGCCTACGAACGTCCGTTCTCCGGGCATTATTTCCGCATAGACTTTCCCGAGGGCCACTGGCGGTCCCGCTCGCTGTGGGATCTCGAGCTGCCGGTGCCCGAGCAGTCGGGGTTGTATTCAGGTTTGAAGCTGGGTCCCGAAGGTCAACTGCTGCTGGTGTTGCGGGCTGACTACCGTCGGCTCGGCCAGCCACTGTCCATTATCGTGGCTCAGGACTACACACCCGTTCGCACAAGCTTTCAGCGGGTACGTCAGATTGGCCTGGGAATGGGTCTGGCCGCATTGATTGCGGTGCTCGTATTGCAACGCATCACGGTCAAACGCTCGCTCAAGCCACTTGAGCGAACCCGGGAGCAGATTGCCCAGTT
The DNA here is from genome assembly GCF_029960215.1 of Pseudomonas sp. PS01301. Classification (NCBI taxonomy): domain Bacteria; kingdom Pseudomonadati; phylum Pseudomonadota; class Gammaproteobacteria; order Pseudomonadales; family Pseudomonadaceae; genus Pseudomonas; species Pseudomonas sp. PS01301. Next base: position 2,775 of record NZ_JASCPM010000022.1, read on the forward strand.
GCAGCTCGGGCAGCGGTCGCAACTGGACAGCGAAGTTCCGGCAGAGCTTGAGCCGCTAGTGGCGCAGATCAACCATCTCTTGCTGCATACCGAAGACAGTCTCAAGCGTTCGCGTAATGCCCTGGGCAATCTTGGGCACGCGCTGAAGACGCCCATGGCGGTGCTGTTGAGTCTGGCGAGCAGTGAGCGGCTGCGTGACCATCCCGAGGTTGGTCGGCTGTTGCGGGAGCAGTTGGAGCACATCCAATTGCGGCTGAGCCGTGAGCTCAATCGTGCGCGCTTGGCAGGCGATGCGCTGCCGGGTGTTCAGTTCGATTGCGCAGAAGAGATTCCGGGTCTGTTCGCGACTCTGGAGATGATTCACGGCGGGCATTTGAACCTGAGCTACGAGGTGGCCGCGCATGTGCGTCTACCGTGGGATCGCGAGGACGTGCTGGAGCTGTTGGGCAACCTGCTCGACAACGCCTGCAAGTGGGCGGACGCGCAGGTCTGCCTGACCATCGTCGAGCACGCACAGGGGTACAGTATCTGGGTGGACGACGACGGTCCGGGGATACCCGAGGACGCACGTCAGGCGGTGCTGGATCGCGGCTCTCGCCTGGACGAGCAGGTCGACGGGCATGGTCTGGGGCTGGGTATCGTTCGTGACATCGTGGAAAGCTGGTCGGCTCGTTTGCAGCTGTCGGAAAGTCCGCTAGGTGGGCTGCGCGTAGCGGTCGAGTTGGATAAACGCGTTTAACGCGGATTTATCTTGCCGATGACTAAACTCGCAGGCGGCTGGGAGGACTAACCCACAGGGCCGAATGACGGTTCTGTAGCTTATCGACATGGATCGGACATGAACGAAACCAACCTGCAAAACAAAACCCTGTTGTTACTGTTGATCCTCGTCACCATCGCTTTCATCTGGATTCTTCTGCCTTATTACGGCGCGGTATTCTGGGCCGTGATCCTGGGTATCGTATTTGCGCCTTTGCAACGACTGGTGATGATGAAATTGAACCGGCGTCGCAACATCAGTTCGCTGGTCACGCTGACCACGGCGCTGCTTATAGCGATCCTGCCGGTGATCATCATCAGCGCGCTGTTGGTGCAAGAAGGCGCGGTGCTCTACAAGAATATCGAAAGTGGCCAACTGGACGTGGCGGGTTATATCGATCAGTTCAAGCAGCTGCTTCCGGCCTCCGGGCAACAATTGCTCGATCGCATGGGCATGGGCGATCTCGAAGGCGTGCGCGACAAAGTTGCCAAGGGCGCCATGCAGGGCAGTCAATATTTTGCGACTCAGGCATTCAGCTTCGGCCAGGGCACGCTGGATTTCGTGATCAGCTTCGGCATCATGCTGTACTTGCTGTTCTTCTTCCTGCGTGATGGCCCTGAACTGTCGCGCAAGATCCGTACGGCCATTCCATTGGCCGAGCAACAGAAGCGCCGTCTGCAGTTGAAGTTCAACCGTGTGGTGCGTGCCACGGTGAAGGGCAACCTGCTGGTGGCCGTTACGCAAGGTGCCTTGGGTGGGGTGATCTTCTGGTTCCTCGATATTCCCAGCGCGTTGCTGTGGGCTGTACTCATGGCTTTCCTGTCGCTGTTGCCTGCCGTCGGGGCCGGCATCGTCTGGGCGCCGGTGGCGGCCTACTTCCTGTTGAGCGGTTATATCTGGCAGGGGGTGACGTTGACCCTGTTCGGTATTCTGGTGATCGGCATGGTCGACAACGTGTTGCGTCCGGTTCTGGTCGGCAAGGACACGAAGATGCCGGATTACCTCATTCTGGTATCGACACTGGGTGGCTTGGCGGTGTTTGGCCTCAACGGTTTCGTGATCGGCCCGTTGATCGCGGCGCTGTTCATGTCCAGCTGGGGTATTTTCGTCAGTACTAAGCGCCAGGTGCGTCTGCCTCAGGACCGTACCTGATACACGCCTTACCCGGCTCCCTTGGTCAGCCCGAGGGAGTTGGCGCTTGAGGGCAGGGGCCTGCTTGGTTACCATCGGCGCTTTTTCAGAGCGGTCCGCATGCCCCAGCCCATTCCTCTCAAAGACCATGGCAAGGAACAAGGCCTGGTCAACCGTCGGTTGATCGCCTGCGCGTTGCTGGTGCTGGCCTTGAGCATTGCCTTGGTAGGGCGTCTGTACTTCCTGCAGGTTATCGAGTTCGCCTACAACTCCACGGTATCCGAAAACAACCGGGTGCACGTGCTGCCGATCCCGCCGGAGCGTGGGGTGATCTACGACCGCAATGGCGTGGTATTGGCCGATAACCGACCCAGTTTCAATCTGACTCTGACCCGCGAGCGCGCCGGCAATACCGCGCAGGTGCTCGATGAGGTGGTGAAGGTGCTGGAGCTGAGCGATGAGGCGCGCAAGCAGTTCGACAAGGACTTGAAGCGTGTACGCCATCCCTTCGAACCCGTCACCTTGATGTATGAACTGAACGAGAACCAGATCGCCAAGATCGCGGTGAATCAATTTCTGCTACCGGGCATCGATGTAGAGCCTCAGTTCGTACGTGAGTATCCGCGCAAGGAGCATTTCGCGCACTCGGTCGGCTACGTAGGGCGAATCAACGAGAAGGAATCCAAGACGCTCGATCAGACGCAATACCGCGGCACGCAGTCGGTGGGCAAGACCGGTGTCGAGCGCTTCTATGAAACGGAGCTGCATGGCCAGGTGGGCTATGAAGAGGTCGAGACCAATGCTCAGGGACGGGTCATGCGGGTGCTCAACCACCACGATCCGGTGCCGGGCAAGAACATCGTACTGAGCCTGGATGTGCACCTGCAGGAAGCCGCCGAGAAGGCGCTGGGCGATCGGCGTGGGGCGGTGGTGTGCATCGATCCGGAAACCGGTGACGTACTGGCCATGGTCAGCAAGCCCAGCTTCGATCCCAATCTTTTTGTCACCGGGATCAGCTTCAAGGAATATGCGGCGTTGCGCGATTCCATCGACCGGCCGCTGTTCAATCGCGTCCTGCGGGGTCTGTACGCACCTGGCTCGACGATCAAACCGGAAGTGGCGATTGCCGGCCTGGATACGGGTGCGGTCACGCCGCAGTCTCGGGTCTTCGACCCCGGTTACTACGAACTGCCCAACTACGACCACAAGTACCGCAACTGGAACCGCACGGGCGATGGCTGGGTGGACATGGACGCCGCCATCATGCGTTCCAACGACACCTATTTCTATGACCTGGCGCACAAGCTCGGTGTGGACCGCATGCACGACTACATGACCCGCTTCGGCCTGGGTCAGAAGGTGTCGCTGGACATGTTCGAGGAAGCGCCTGGCTTGATGCCGTCGCAGCAGTGGAAGCGCGCGACCCGACGTCAGGCGTGGTTCCCCGGTGAGACGCTGATCCTGGGCATTGGCCAGGGCTACATGCAGGTCACACCGTTGCAACTGGCCCAGGCCACCACGCTGATCGCCAGCAAGGGCGTTTGGCGTCGGCCGCACCTGGCTGAAACCGTAGGCGGGCTGGCGCCGGTGGACGACAACCCGATCCCCAATATCGTGCTGCGTGACAACCGCGAATGGGATCAGGTCAACCACGGCATGCAACTCGTCATGCACGATCCGCGCGGCATTGCGCGGCAGGCTGCCGCCGGTGCGCAGTATCGCATCGCGGGCAAGTCGGGTACGGCCCAAGTGGTTGCGATCAAGCAGGGTGAGCGCTACAACCGTCTCAAGACCTTGGAGCGCAACCGTGACAACGCGCTGTTCGTGGGCTTTGCGCCGGCCGACCGGCCGAAGATCGTGGTGGCGGTGATGATCGAGAACGGCGAGGCGGGCGGGCGCGTCGCAGGTCCCGTGGTGCGCGAGATCATGGATGCCTGGTTACTGGATGGCGAAGGTCACCTCAAGCCCAAATACGCGGCGCCCGCGAAGGCGCCTGCGGATCCCAGGGTCTAAGTATTCAGCAGAGAAAGCCACCGTCCACGTTCAGGGCGGTTCCTGTGGTGTAGCTGGAAGCCGAGCTGGCGAGGTACAGCACCGCCCCGGCCATTTCTTCAGGCTGGGCCACACGCTTGAGCGGAATCTGCGCGAGCGCGGTCTTGAGGATCGCCTGGTTCTCGACCAGTGCGGAAGCGAAACGGGTGTCGGTCAGGCCCGGTAGCAACGCATTGCAGCGGATGTTGAAGCAGGCGCATTCCTTGGCGAACGCCTTGGTCATGTTGATCACCGCAGCCTTGGTCATGGAATAGACGCCTTGGAACACACCGGGTGACACGCCGTTGATCGACGCCACGTTGATGATGCTGCCACCACCGTGTTCGCGCATCAACTTGCCGGCTTCGACCGACATGAAGAAGTAACCGCGGACATTGACGTCTACGGTCTTTTGGAAAGCGCCCAGGTCGACATCCAGGACGCTGCCGAACTGGGGGTTGGTGGCGGCATTGTTGACCAGGATGTCCAGGTGACCGAAGGTTGCGCGGATGCGTGCGAACAAGTCCTGAATCTGCTCGGTTTCGCCAATGTGGCAGGCCATCGCGGTAGCCTGGTCGCCGCCAGCGTTGATGCTGTCGGCGACACGCTGGCAGCCGTCCAGCCTGCGACTGACGACGATCACATGTGCACCCTGCTGCGCCAGCAATCGGGCAATGGACTCGCCGATCCCACGGCTGGCGCCGGAGACCAGCGCTATTCTGCCGTCGAGGTCGAACATCGTGGTCTTGGGCATATCCGCTCCTGCCGTGGGTGAGAAGTTACATGTTCGGGTAAGTCGGTCCACCCGAGCCTTCGGGTGCCACCCAGACGATGTTCTGCGAAGGATCCTTGATGTCGCACGTCTTGCAGTGCACGCAATTCTGCGCGTTGATCTGGAAGCGCTTGGCACCGTCTTCCTGGGTGACCACTTCATAGACACCGGCCGGGCAGTAGCGCTGGGCTGGCTCGTCGTACAGCGGCAGGTTCTTGCCGATGGGAATGCTCGGATCCTTGAGCTTGAGGTGGCACGGCTGCTCTTCTTCATGGTTGGTGCCTGAGATGAACACCGAACTGAGTTTGTCGAAGCTCAATTTGCCATCGGGCTTGGGGTAGTCGATGCGCTTGCTGTCGGCTGCCAGCTTCATGCAGGCGTAGTCAGGCTTGTTGTCGTGCAGGGTGAAGGGGATCTTGCCCTTGAAGAGGTTCTGATCGACGAAGTTGAACGCGCCGCCGACGATAGCTCCCCACTTGTGGATGGCAGCCCCGAAGTTGCGGCTGGCGAACAGCTCTTCATACAGCCAGCTGGCCTTGAAGCCGGACACGTAGCCGTCGAGCACGTCTCCGCCTTCCGAGCCCTGGAACAGCGCGTCGGCCACCGCTTCGGCAGCGAGCATGCCGGACTTCATGGCGGTGTGGCTGCCCTTGATCTTGGAGAAGTTCATGGTGCCCAGGTCGCAACCGATCAGCGCGCCGCCGGCGAAGACCATCTTGGGCAGCGAGTTGAAGCCGCCCTTGCAGATGGCACGGGCGCCGTAGCTGACGCGCTTGCCGCCTTCCAGGTACTGCTTGAGGACCGGATGGTGCTTGAGTCGCTGGAACTCGTCGAAAGGCGATAGGAACGGGTTGGCGTAGGACAAGTCGACGATGAGGCCGACCACCACCTGATTGTTTTCCAGGTGATAGAGGAACGAGCCGCCGGTGTTCTCGGTACCCATGATTTCCAGCGGCCAGCCGGCGGTGTGGACCACCAGCCCCGGCTGGTGCTTGGCAGGATCGATGTCCCAGATCTCTTTCAAGCCGATCCCGTAATGCTGCGCGTCGGCATCGCTGTCCAGTTTGAAACGTTCGATCAGTTGCTTGCCGATGTGCCCGCGGCAGCCTTCGGCGAATAGGGTGTATTTGCCGCGCAGTTCCATGCCTGGGGTATACAGCCCTTCTTTAGGCTTGCCTTCGCGATCCACGCCCAGGTCGCCGGTGATGATGCCGCGCACAACGCCCGTTTCGTCGATCAGCGCTTCTTGTGCGGCAAATCCAGGGTAGATCTCGACACCCAGGTTTTCAGCCTGCTGGGCGAGCCAGCGGCATAGATTGCCCAGGGAGATGATGTAATTGCCTTCGTTGTGCATGGTCTTGGGCACGAAGGCGTCGGGGATCTTCGTGCCACTCTCGGCGTTCTTCAGGATGAAGATGTCGTCGCGGGTGACGGGCGTGTTCAGGGGCGCACCCAGGGCTTTCCAGTCCGGGAACAGCTCGGTGAGCGCCCGCGGTTCGAAGACGGCACCGGAAAGGATGTGAGCACCGACCTCGGAGCCTTTTTCAACCACGCAGACGCTGATTTCCTGTCCGGCGTCGGCGGCTTTCTGCTTCAGTCGGCATGCGGCGGACAGGCCTGCTGGGCCTGCGCCGACGACGACGACGTCGAATTCCATGTATTCGCGTTCCACGGGTTCTCTCCTACTCAGGGCTCATCAGGCCTTTCTAATGGGTGAAGCGTCCGGAACGGTCATCCGGGGTGTCGCGGTTGGGTGCTGCGTTCATCTGCTCGTGTAGTACCGTGTCTGGACGGCTACAGGCAAGGGCATACGCGTGCTGCAGTATATCTACACCACTTGGCCGGTCCAATACAAACGTTTGTTTGAATCTGCTCCAGCCCAGTAAAATCAAGGTGGCCAGGGGGCGTGACCGGTGAGTTTCGCGTATTGACCGGTCAAGGCTCAGCGGTCAAGATACGGCCAGCTTCATGTTCGATGCAGCGCCTGCATGCAGTACAGGATGCCTCGAATCTCGACCCCGGCACGGGTCATTCATCCATGTCGAACGCCCATCGGGTCGAGTTTACACGTCATACTTGTTGAAGGCTGCCCCGTTTTGTTGGACAAGGTCTTGAAAAATCAGGTTTTTGCCAGCACTACGCAATGCTGCAAACGTTTCAATGGTGCCCTTGCGCCCACGTCATCGTCCGGTCTGCCTGGGCGACATTCTTTTCACCGGAGAGTAACGAGGAATCCATGAAGGTTCTTGTAGCTGTCAAACGAGTGGTCGACTACAACGTCAAGGTTCGCGTCAAGGCGGATAACTCCGGCGTTGATCTTGCCAACGTCAAGATGTCGATGAACCCGTTCTGCGAAATCGCTGTTGAAGAAGCCGTCCGCCTGAAAGAGAAAGGCATCGCCAGCGAAATCGTCGTGGTCACCATCGGCCCGGCCACCGCTCAGGAGCAACTGCGCACCGCGCTGGCCCTAGGCGCCGACCGCGCCATCCTGGTCGAGCACGCCGAGGAACTGAACGCCCTGGCAGTGGCCAAGCTGCTCAAGGCGGTGGTCGACAAGGAACAGCCGCAGTTGGTGATCCTGGGCAAGCAGGCGATCGATAGCGACAACAACCAGACTGGCCAGATGCTGGCAGCGCTGAGCGGCTACGCCCAGGGCACTTTCGCGTCCAAGGTCGAAGTGGCGGGCGACAAGCTCAATGTCACCCGTGAAGTCGATGACGGTCTGCAGACCGTTGGCCTGACCCTGCCGGCCATCGTCACCACCGACCTGCGTCTGAACGAGCCGCGCTACGCTTCCCTGCCCAACATCATGAAGGCCAAGAAGAAGCCGCTCGAATCGCTCACGCCCGAGGCGCTCGGCGTGTCGTTGACCTCCACCAACAAGACCCTCAAGGTCGAGGCGCCAGCGACCCGCAGTGCCGGTGTCAAGGTCAAGTCGGTGGCCGAACTGGTCGAAAAACTGAAAAACGAAGCGAAGGTAATCTGAATGACTATCCTGGTTATCGCCGATTATGTAACCGAAGGTCAGGTGAACACTGGCGTTGCACCTTCGACCCTGAACACCGTGGCTGCCGCGCAGAAGATCGGCGGCGACATTCACGTGCTGGTCGCCGGCGTGCAGGTCGACAGCGTTGCGCAAGCCGCCGCGAAGATCGCGGGCGTGAGCAAGGTGCTGGTGGCGGACAATGCCGCCTACGCGCACCAGTTGCCTGAAAACGTGGCACCGCTGATCGTCGAACTGGCCTCAGGCTACAGCCACGTGCTGTCCGCTGCGACCGCCAACGGCAAGAACATCCTGCCGCGCGTTGCCGCTGTGCTGGACGTCGACCAGATATCCGAGATCATCTCGGTCGAGTCGCCGGATACCTTCAAGCGTCCGATCTACGCCGGCAACGCCATTGCCACTGTGCAATCGAGCGCTGCGATCAAGGTCATCACCGTGCGTGCCACCGGTTTCGACGCCGTGCCTGCCGAAGGCGGGTCAGCAACTGTCGAAGCGGTGGGTGCAGCTCACGATACCGGCAAATCGAGCTTCGTTGGCGAAGAGCTGGCCAAGTCCGATCGTCCCGAGCTGACCGCGGCGAAGATTGTCGTCTCCGGCGGCCGTGGCATGCAGAATGGCGACAACTTCAAGCACCTCTACACCCTGGCCGACAAGCTGGGTGCTGCCGTGGGTGCGTCGCGTGCAGCGGTGGACGCCGGCTTCGTGCCCAACGACATGCAGGTCGGCCAGACCGGCAAGATCGTTGCGCCGCAGTTGTATATCGCGGTAGGCATTTCCGGCGCCATCCAGCATCTGGCTGGCATGAAGGACTCCAAGGTGATCGTTGCGATCAACAAGGACGAAGAGGCGCCGATCTTCCAGGTGGCCGACTATGGCCTGGTCGCTGACTTGTTCGAAGCCGTTCCCGAGCTGGAAAAGCTGGTCTGATCCAGCGCTTTGCGCTGCGGTCGAGTCAAGCCTGGTCGCCGTCCGTTGCCCACAGGGCAGCGGGCGGGGACCGGGCTTTTTTGCATCTGAATTTGCGTGTGACATGGGCTGGAGAGGTTGAGCATGACCAGACAAGGCAGACTTCGCCGCGCGGGCTTTTGCATGGTCGCGGCGTTGCTACCGCTGGCAGCGCAGGGGGCGGGCAAGTGCGAGCGACTGGTTGCCAGTGGCAGCCCCGACGCGCCGCCCTATCTATGGCGGGATCCACAGGACCCGGAGCGCCTGATCGGCGTCAACGCCGAGCTGTTGCAGCAGGTGGCGACCCAGATCGGCGTCAAGGTCGACATTCTTTATGCCGGCAAGCGTTCACAGGCGCTGGAAGAGGTGCGCAGTGGGCGAATGGACTTGCTGGTGGATGCACCCCTGAACGTCAGCGAGCTTGAATCCCTGGATTATGTGCATCCTGCCCTGGTCCCGAACGATTACCTGGTGTGGACCCTGCGATCGACGCCGCTGACTTACCGCAGTCTTGCCGATCTTCACGGCCACGCCGGGGCGATCTCGGCCAAGGCGCGACCCACCCAGGCATTCGCCACACTGGCCGCCGAGCATCTGAAGCTGGTCAGTACGGACAATCTGATTCAGGCCTTCGACAAGCTGGTGCTTGGCCAGGTCGAATACGTGATCGCCGGACGCTATTCCGGTGCGGCCATGGCTCAGGCACAGGGCCTGGGCGATCGACTGCAAAGCAGTGAGCTGCCCGTCGACCGGCCGGGGTTGTACCTGGCGTTGTCTCACGACTCCGCGTGCAACGATCCCTGGCTGCGCGGACAGCTGGCGAAAAAAATGACAGAATTGACCGCTTCAGGCATACCTGCCGAGGTGTTTTCCCGCAATGTCGAGCGTTGGAAAGTCCAGCAATCGCTCAAGCCTGCAGCACTTCCACAGTAGGAATCTTTCGTGAACATTCAAACGATGACCGCAGGCGCGATGCTTGCGCTGCTTGCCGGTTGCGCCAACGACCCGGCGCCTACGCAGCAATTGCGTCTGGCTGACCAGACCGTCGAGCAGGCCCGCGCCGTTGGCGCCACAGACGACAACGAGGCCATGAAGATGGCGGTCGACAAACTTGCCCAGGCGCGTGCGCAAATGGTCGATGAAAACTACAAGAGCGCCCGGCTCAACGCCGAACAGGCCGAGTTGGACGCACGTCTTGCGGAAGATCAATTGTTGACTGCCAAGGGGCAGGAGCAGATCAAGGTGCTGGAGGCTCGCATCCAGCGCCTGCGTAAACAATTGGGAGACATGCAGTGAAGCAGTTGACGGGAATGCGCATAGGCCTGGTGCTGGCGGCCGGTTTGGTGACGGTAGGCTGTACCGGTCAGCGCGCCAATAGCGAGGCCGTCCAGCGTGCCGAGGTTGCCTTTCAGGCGGTTCGTGATGATTCCAACGTGCTGCGCAGCGCGCCCAAGGATGTCATCCGGGCTGGCGAATCGCTGGCCCGCGCCGAGCGGCTCGCCAGCTATTGGGGCACGGGCAGCGACGCTCAGCATTATGCCTACCTGAGCCAGCGCTACAGCGAGATCGCCCGGGAGCGCAGTCAGCAGATGCTCAATCAGCAGCGCCTGACCAAGCTGCAGATGGACCAGCAGCGCCTGCAACTGGCGTTGCGTGACTCCAAGCTGGAAAGCGTGCAGCAGCAGGGCAAGTGGCTGGAAGAGCAGATTCTGGCGTTGGCCAATGTCGAGGCCGACCGCGGGCTGGTGATGACACTGGGTGACGTGCTGTTCGATACGGGGGAAGCGCAGCTCAAGCCACAGGCCAACCGTACGATCCTCAAGCTCGTGCAGTTCCTGCAACTCAATCCCAAGCGCGTGGTGCGTATCGAAGGCTACACCGATAACACTGGTGAAAAAGCCTTCAACCTGCAGCTGTCGACCGACCGAGCGCAGTCGGTAGCCGACACGCTGGTTGACTTGGGCATCGATGAGTCGCGTATTCAGGTACAGGGTTATGGCGACGCCTATCCTGTGGATGCAAACGCTTCGGAGCGGGGCAGGGCGCAGAACCGTCGGGTCGAGATCGTCTTTTCCAATGCAAAAGGGGAAATGGCGTTGCCGCGCGGTTGATGGAGAGGTGAATCTGGACAGTGCAGTTGCAGGATCAGCTCTGCTATTCTGCCAGCTGTCCCCGTACAGTTTGCATCTGTAGGGGTCCAGTGGCACATCTGAGATCCCGCCATGACCAACCTCTTGCTCTACCAGCGTATTGCCCAACAGTTGGCTGATGACATCCGTCGAGGGGTCTATCAGCCAGGTGAGCGTGTGCCTTCGGTACGCAAGATGAGCGCGCAGCTCAATGTCAGCCACGCCACGGTGTTGCAGGCCTACGCCAACCTCGAGGACCAGGGGTTGATTCGCGCGCGGCCACAGTCTGGCTACTACGTGCACCAGACGCCCGCGCTGACGGCGCCGACGCCTGACATTGCGCGGGTGGAGCGGCCGGGGTTGGTCACACGCAGCAGCATCATCCAGCAAGTGCTGGATGAGTCCCGACGCGAGGGCGTGTTTCCGTTGGGCGCCGCGGTGCCCCATGTCGAGTTTCTGCCGGTACGGGCATTGCACCAGCAGTTGGCCAAGGTCACCCGATTCCAGAGTCCACGTGCGTTCAGCTACATGTTCAGCCCAGGCTTCGAGCCGCTGCGCCGGCAGGTGGCGATCCGCATGCGCGATGCTGGCGTGGTGGTCGATCCTTCGGAGATCGTCATCACTCACGGTTGCGTCGACGCGTTGCAGATGAGCCTGCGCGTACTGACCCGACCCGGTGACCTGATTGCGGCCGAGTCGCCTACCTATTACGGTTTGCTGCAACTGGCGGACTTGCTCGGGCTCAAGGTGATCGAGATCCCCAGCGATCCGTCGACGGGTATCAGCCTGGAGGCGTTGCAGTTGGCCGCCAATCAGTGGTCGATCAAGGCGCTGGTGCTGACGCCGCGCTTGAGCAATCCATTGGGTGGGACCATGCCCGAGGAGCGCATGAAGCAGCTGTTGCGACTGTCTTCAGACTTCGATATCCAGATCGTCGAGGACGATATCTATGGCGAATTGATGTTCGAGCAGGGCAAGAGCAAGGCGCTCAAGGCGTTCGATCGGCTGGGGCATGTCATCTACTGCTCGAGTTTCTCCAAGACACTTTCCCCAGGGGTGCGGATCGGTTGGATGATTGCCGGTAAATACCAGGCCGAGGTCCAGCGCTTGCAGACGTTCAGCACCCATTCGGCCTGCAGCGTCACGCAGATGGGCGTGGCCAGCTACCTGGAGAACGGCGGCTACGACCGGCATCTGCGATTCATTCGTCAGGAGTACCGCAAGAACCTCAGTGCCTTCCAGTTGGCCGTGCAGCAGCACTTTCCCGAAGGCACGCAGATCACGCGGCCCACGGGTGGATTTATTCTCTGGGTCAGTCTGCCGGGCCGGGTCAATACCCAGGAACTGCACGTTCGCGCGCTGGAGCAGGGGATCAGCATTGCCCCGGGGCTGATCTTCAGCAATACAGAGCAGTTCAACCACTGCGTTCGGCTCAACTGCGGCGTGCCGTGGAATCGCGAGGCGGAGCGTGCCCTGGCGACGCTGGGTGTACTAGCACGTCAATTGTGTCAGGAGTCAGGAGTTTCTTATTGAAAGCGCTCAGGGGGCTTGTCAGCTCGACCGCGAACGCGGAGCATAGGGCTCTCATCGTTGTTGCCGTGCTCTTATGAACACCATGCGTCGTATTGCATTGCTGGTCTTCTGCTTGAATCTAGGCGTCTTCGCAGTGCCTTGCGTTCAGGCACAAACGTCGGAAAGTCCTTCTTCCGCAGCGCGCTCGGCGGAAACTGACAAGCCTGTCGTCAAAACTGACGCGCCGGCAAAGAAGGCCGTGGCAAAAAAACCGGCGGTTCGCAAGAAGGCGGCCAAAAGCCGTTCGCGTAAGGAGTCGGACGTCATCGCCACTCCTGTGCCTGAGGCCAAGCTGGATCTGAGCCTGCCCAAGGACATCGTCAAGGACCTCAAACCGCCGACTCAGCCTGTCAACGCTGCGGTCCAGCCGACTCCGCTTGCCGAGCGTGCGCCCAAGCCCATCCTGCCCGCTTTCTTCAGTGACAAGGGCAATGAGGATTTCCAGCTCAATGGTCGTCTGCTGAACAACGAAATGCAGCTGCAGCTGCAGCGGCGCGGCGACGGTCGTGAAGTCGAGGGTGCGGCGCTGGACTTCAATTTCAAGCAGTGATCAGTGCCCGTTGCGGTATCGGCCGTTACAGTTTGGCTGACTGAAATATCGATGCGGGCATTTTCAAACGCTCGTTTGGTCACTACCATGGGGGCTCTTCAACCCTTCGTGCCTGTGAGGTCATGACGTCATGAAATGCCGCGAAGGCTGTGGCGCCTGCTGTATCGCCCCTTCCATCAGTTCGCCTATTCCTGGCATGCCTTTAGGCAAGCCGGCAGGGCAGCGCTGCGTGCAGCTATCTCTGGACAACCTCTGTGCGCTGTTCGGTCTGCCCGAGCGGCCGGCAGTGTGCTCGGCGTTCAATGCCGATCCTGAGGTGTGCGGTGACAGCGATCAGGATGCCGTGCGCATTCTGGGTTGGTGGGAGCAGATGACCGCATAGGCAAGGGCTCCATTCTTGACAACAAGGAACAACAACAATGAGAGCGATGCATTCAATAGCGCTGGTAGCCCTGCTGGGCAGCGTCCACATGTCTGCCCAGGCGGAGCCGTGGGTGGTGGCCAAGGACGAGGAGGGGATCAAGGTCTCCTTGAGCGAGGTCGCAGGCTCCAAGTACAAGGCCTATCGTGGCGAAACCGTCATCAAGGCCAGCGTCGCGAAGCTGCGGGCGATGCAGGAAGACGTCGCCGGCGCGTGCACCTGGATTCACGAGTGCAAGACGCAAAAGCTGCTCAAGCATCAGGGCGATCAGACATGGACCTACACCCAGTTCAATACGCCGTGGCCGGTGACGCCGAGGGATTCAGTGTTGCACATCACCACGGTGGATGGCAGCGATGGCAGCGTTACCCGCAACCTGGCCGGGGCGGCAAACTATGTGCCAGAGGAGAAGGGCTTCGTGCGCGTGGCTCAGGTCGAAGGCTTCTGGAAGATGGTGCCTCAGGGTGCCAATCAGACCCAGGTGATCTACCAGGTGCACACCGAGCCTGGCGGCAGCGTGCCTTCCTGGCTTGCCAACAAGTTCGTCGTGGATGCGCCATTCAACACCCTCAAGGCGCTGCGTGCCAAGGCGGAACAATAGAAAAGCAAAAGGCCGCCCGAGGGCGGCCTTTCGTTGCAACCCGAACGCTTAGGTACGGTCGTCCAGCGCTGTGACGTCGCGGCTTTTCTCGCCGGTGTACAGCTGGCGTGGGCGGCCGATCTTGTACGGGCTCGAGAGCATTTCCTTCCAGTGGGAAATCCAGCCAACGGTGCGCGCCAAGGCGAATATCACCGTGAACATGCTGGTTGGAATGCCGATGGCCTTGAGGATGATGCCCGAATAGAAATCGACGTTCGGGTACAGCGAGCGCTCGATGAAGTACGGGTCGGTCAAGGCGATCTCTTCCAGGCGCATGGCCAGTTCGAGTTGCGGATCGTTCTTGATGCCCAGTTCCTTCAATACTTCGTCGCAGGTCTGCTTCATCACCGTGGCCCGTGGGTCGCGGTTCTTGTAGACGCGGTGGCCGAAGCCCATCAGTTTGAACGGATCGTTCTTGTCCTTGGCCTTGGCAATGAAGGCGTCGATGTTGGAAACATCGCCGATTTCATCGAGCATGGTCAGCACGGCTTCGTTGGCACCGCCGTGGGCAGGGCCCCACAGCGCCGCGATGCCGGCAGCGATGCAGGCGAACGGGTTGGCGCCCGAAGAGCCTGCCAGGCGCACGGTAGAGGTGGACGCATTCTGCTCGTGGTCGGCGTGCAGGATGAAGATGCGATCCATTGCCTTGGCCAGCACCGGGCTGATCGGTTTGATCTCGCACGGCGTGTTGAACATCATGTGCAGGAAGTTTTCGGCATACGAAAGATCGTTGCGCGGGTACATCATGGGCTGGCCCATGGAGTACTTGTAGACCATGGCTGCCAGTGTCGGCATCTTGGCTACCAGGCGTACTGCCGAGATCTCGCGATGCTGAGGGTTATTGATGTCGAGCGAGTCATGGTAGAACGCGGACAGTGCGCCGACCACTCCGCACATGATGGCCATGGGGTGGGCATCGCGGCGGAAGCCGTTGAAGAAGGTCTTCAACTGCTCGTGAACCATGGTGTGGTTCTTGATGTTGCCGACGAACTTGGCCTTCTGCTCGGCAGTCGGCAATTCGCCGTTGAGCAGCAGGTAGCAGGTTTCAAGGTAGTCGGATTGTTCGGCGAGTTGCTCGATCGGATAGCCGCGGTGCAGAAGGATTCCGGCATCGCCGTCGATGTAGGTGATCTTCGACTCGCACGAAGCGGTCGACATGAAGCCTGGGTCGAAAGTGAAGCGGCCCGTGGCAGTCAAACTCCTGACGTCGATTACATCGGGACCAACGGTGCCGGTTAAAATCGGCAGCTCGACGGGGGCTGCGCCCTCGATGATCAACTGCGCTTTTTTGTCAGCCATGTGGCCTCCTATTAATGCTTGAAATCATCAGACAGACCCCCCACGCAGGGCCCGCACCACTATAGTGAGATAAATTCGAATGTCAATTTGCTTAAAGTGAGGCCCCAGAGGGCTTCGAGCGTGCTTTTTTCGCGAAATTCCGACTCGTTCAAGCCTTTTGCCCCGCCTGCGCAATCCGCCGTCCGAGACCTGCGAGTGCGTTGTCATTAGTAGCCTAACTGTCTATACTCGGCAGCCGACCGCCGGGGGCTTTTCCGAGCCATTTCGACGGGGTCGTCACTCCCTGGGTGGTGAGTACCTGACCAGTACACTTCCCTACAACTTGCCCTGCTTGCTAGGGGCTCTTCAGTGTGAAAAAAGCCGTGAATAGCCAACGACCTGTAAACCTAGACCTAAGGACCATCAAACTCCCTGTCACTGCTTACACGTCCATTCTCCATCGTATATCCGGTGTCATCCTGTTCCTGGGCATCGCTCTCATGCTGTACGCATTGGGCAAATCCCTGGGCTCCGAGGAAGGCTTCGGCGAGGTGAAGGCGTATTTGACCAGCCCGCTGGCCAAGTTTGTGATCTGGGCCCTGCTGTCCGCCTTGCTGTATCACCTGGTGGCCGGTGTGCGCCACCTGATCATGGACATGGGCATCGGTGAGACGCTGGAAGGCGGCAAGC
This sequence comes from Pseudomonas sp. PS01301, assembly GCF_029960215.1. Classification (NCBI taxonomy): domain Bacteria; kingdom Pseudomonadati; phylum Pseudomonadota; class Gammaproteobacteria; order Pseudomonadales; family Pseudomonadaceae; genus Pseudomonas; species Pseudomonas sp. PS01301. The sequence continues at coordinate 18,698 of NZ_JASCPM010000022.1, forward strand.
TGGGCTCCAAAATCGTTCTCATCATCTCGGTGGTGCTGATCGTTCTGGCAGGAGTTTGGGTATGGTAACCAACGTTACGAACCTTTCGCGTTCGGGCCTCTATGACTGGATGGCACAGCGCGTGTCTGCGGTCGTTCTCGCGGCTTATTTTCTGTTTCTGATCGGGTACATCATTGCCAATCCAGGCATGGAGTACACCCAATGGCACTCGCTGTTCAGCAGCAACTGGATGCGCATCTTCAGCCTCCTGGCCCTGGTCGCCCTGGGCGCCCACGCCTGGGTCGGCATGTGGACCATCGCCACCGACTACCTGACGCCGATGTCGTTCGGCAAGTCGGCCACGGCTATACGCTTCCTGTTCCAGGCGGTATGCGGCGTCGCGATGTTCGCGTACTTCGTCTGGGGTGTGCAGATTCTTTGGGGTATCTGATTCATGGCTAACATTAGTACGCTTTCCTTCGACGCCATCATCATTGGTGGTGGCGGTGCCGGCATGCGCGCAGCGCTGCAGCTGGCCCAGGGCGGTCACAAGACTGCCGTTGTCACCAAAGTCTTCCCGACTCGCTCGCACACCGTGTCGGCGCAGGGCGGCATCACGTGCGCCATCGCTTCGGCCGACCCGAACGATGACTGGCGCTGGCACATGTACGATACCGTCAAGGGTTCCGACTACATCGGTGACCAGGACGCTATCGAGTACATGTGTTCGGTAGGCCCGGAGGCCGTCTTCGAGCTCGAGCACATGGGGCTGCCGTTCTCGCGTACCGAGCAGGGCCGCATCTACCAGCGTCCGTTCGGTGGCCAGTCCAAGGACTTCGGCAAGGGCGGCCAGGCGGCACGTACCTGTGCTGCTGCCGACCGTACCGGTCACGCCTTGCTGCACACCCTCTACCAGGCGAACCTGAAGGCCGGCACTGTATTCCTGAACGAATACTATGCGGTCGATCTGGTGAAGAACCAGGACGGTGCGATCGTTGGCGTGATCGCCATCTGCATCGAAACTGGCGAAACCTCCTACATCCGTGCCAACGCCACCGTATTGGCAACCGGCGGGGCCGGGCGCATCTACTCGTCCACCACCAACGCCCTGATCAACACCGGTGACGGCGTCGGCATGGCCCTGCGTGCCGGTGTGCCGGTACAGGACATCGAGATGTGGCAGTTCCACCCGACCGGCATCGCCGGCGCAGGTGTACTGGTCACCGAAGGTTGCCGCGGTGAAGGCGGTTACCTGATCAACAAGCACGGCGAGCGTTTCATGGAACGCTACGCACCGAACGCCAAGGACCTTGCCGGTCGTGACGTGGTTGCGCGCTCCATGGTCAAGGAAATCATCGCCGGCAATGGCTGTGGTCCCGATGGCGATCACGTGATGCTCAAGCTCGATCACCTGGGCGAGGAAGTGCTGCACAGCCGCCTGCCGGGCATCATGGAGCTGTCCAAGACCTTTGCCCACGTCGATCCGGCCGCCGCGCCGATTCCTGTCGTGCCAACTTGTCATTACATGATGGGGGGTGTCGCTACCAACATCCACGGTCAGGCAATCACCCAGGATGCCAATGGCAACGACGCCATCATCCCTGGTCTGTTCGCTGTAGGCGAAGTGGCTTGCGTGTCGGTTCACGGTGCCAACCGCCTGGGTGGCAACTCGCTGCTCGACCTGGTGGTATTCGGCCGCGCCGCCGGCCTGCACCTGGAGCAGGCACTGAGCGAAGGCATCGACTACCGCCGTGCCAGCGACACCGATCTGGAAGTCGCCTTGGCGCGTCTGGACGGCCTCAATGCGCGGACTACCGGCGAAGACGTCGCCAGCCTGCGCAAGGAACTGCAGAGCTGCATGCAGAACTACTTCGGTGTGTTCCGTACCGGCGAGTACATGCAGAAGGGTATCGACCAGCTGGCCGGCCTGCGCGAGCGCATCGCCAACGTCAAGATCAACGACAAGAGCCAGGGCTTCAACACCGCCCGGATCGAAGCGCTGGAATTGCAGAACCTGCTGGAAGTGGCGGAAGCCACCGCGATCGCTGCAGAGCATCGCAAAGAGTCCCGCGGTGCTCACGCCCGTGAAGACTATGAAGATCGCGACGACGAAAACTGGCTGTGCCACACCCTGTACTTCCCGGGTGAAAAACGTGTTGCCAAGCGCGCCGTGAACTTCTCGCCGAAAACCGTTCCGACTTTCGAACCGAAAATCCGGACTTATTGAGGGTGGCCGTCATGTTGCAAGTCAGTGTTTATCGCTACAACCCGGATCAGGACGCAGCGCCGTCCATGCAGGAATTCCAGGTCGACACCGGTGGCAAGGATGTGATGGTGCTGGACGTGCTGGCCTTGATCAAGGAACAGGACGAAGGCTTTTCGTATCGTCGCTCGTGCCGTGAAGGCGTGTGCGGTTCCGACGGCATGAACATCAACGGCAAGAACGGCCTGGCGTGCATCACGCCGCTGTCCGCTGTCGTAAAAGGTAACAAGTTGATCGTGCGTCCGCTGCCAGGATTGCCCGTCATCCGTGACCTGGTCGTGGATATGAGCATCTTCTACAAGCAGTACGAGAAGGTGAAGCCGTTCCTGCAGAACGACACTCCGGCTCCGGCCATCGAGCGTCTGCAGACTCCGGAAGAGCGTGAGAAGCTTGACGGTCTGTACGAGTGCATCCTGTGTGCATGCTGCTCGACATCCTGCCCGTCGTTCTGGTGGAACCCCGACAAGTTCCTGGGCCCGGCAGCGTTGCTGCAGGCTTACCGTTTCCTGGCCGACAGCCGCGATACCCGGACCAGCGAGCGCCTCGCATCGATGGATGACCCGTTCAGCGTATTCCGCTGCCGCGGCATCATGAACTGCGTCAGCGTCTGCCCGAAAGGCTTGAACCCCACCAAGGCCATTGGCCATGTGCGGAACATGCTGCTGTCCAACGGCGTCTGATTCAACTGCTACACCGCAAGCCGTCACAGCGCAGGATCGATCCTGCGCTGTGACGAAAACCCGAGCGCGGCTGCGTATGGCTTCGCTTTTACTTTCGAAGAAACAAAACCAGCAGGGGCTCCGGGCTGGTACCCGGACTACCAGCGTACAACTCTGAGGTGGCTTGCACGGTCGCTCTACACGGACCGCGTCAATACGCCCAAGGTGTCAGCGCCGGTGGTGTCCCCTAACCGAGGGTGACCAAGCATGCAAGAAAGCGTGATGCAGCGCATGTGGAACAGCGCCCACCTATCCGGTGGTAACGCTGCCTATGTGGAAGAGCTCTATGAGCTTTACCTGCACGACCCTAACGCTGTGCCAGAGGAATGGCGCACCTACTTTCAGAAGTTGCCTGCCGAAGGCAGCACTGCCACCGACGTTGCACACTCCACCATTCGCGATCATTTCGTCCTGCTGGCCAAAAACCAGCGCCGTGCTCAACCGGTTTCCGCCGGGAGCGTGAGCAGCGAGCACGAAAAGAAGCAGGTAGAAGTGCTGCGACTGATTCAGGCCTACCGGATGCGCGGCCACCAGGCAGCCCAACTGGACCCGTTGGGGCTGTGGCAACGGCCTGCTCCGGCAGACCTGTCAATCAACCATTACGGCATGACCAATGCCGATCTGGATACGACCTTCCGTGCCGGCGACCTGTTCATCGGCAAGGAGGAGGCGAGCCTACGTGAAATTCTCGAGGCTTTGCAGCAGACATATTGCCGCACCATCGGCGCCGAGTTCACTCACATCACCGATTCCGAGCAGCGCAGCTGGTTCCAGCAGCGTCTGGAAAGCGTGCGCGGTCGTCCTTCTTTCTCGGCCGAGATCCGCAGCCACGTGCTGGAGCGCGTCACCGCTGCCGAAGGCCTTGAGAAGTATCTGGGCACCAAGTACCCCGGCACCAAGCGTTTCGGTCTGGAAGGTGGCGAAGCCCTGATCCCGATGCTCGACGAGATGATTCAGCGCTCGGGCTCCTACGGCACCAAGGAAGTCGTGATCGGCATGGCCCACCGTGGCCGTCTCAACGTACTGGTCAACACCTTCGGCAAGAACCCTCGCGACCTGTTCGACGAGTTCGAAGGCAAGAAGAAGGTCGAGCTGGGCTCCGGTGACGTCAAGTACCACCAGGGCTTTTCGTCCAACGTGATGACCGCAGGTGGCGAAGTGCACCTGGCCATGGCGTTCAACCCGTCCCACCTGGAGATCGTTTCTCCGGTGGTCGAGGGTTCGGTACGTGCCCGCCAGGACCGTCGCAACGATGCGGTCGGTGACAAGGTGCTGCCGATCTCGCTGCACGGCGACGCTGCATTCGCCGGCCAGGGCGTGGTCATGGAAACCTTCCAGATGTCGCAGACCCGCGGTTTCAAGACCGGCGGTACCGTGCACATCGTGATCAACAACCAGGTTGGTTTCACCATCAGCAACCCGTACGACGCGCGCTCCACCGAGTACGCGACCGACGTGGCCAAGATGATCCAGGCGCCGATCCTGCACGTGAACGGCGATGATCCGGAAGCCGTGGTGTTCGTCACCCAGCTGGCCATCGACTACCGCATGCAGTTCAAGCGCGACGTGGTCATCGACCTGGTGTGCTACCGCCGTCGCGGCCACAACGAGGCCGACGAGCCAAGTGGCACCCAGCCGCTGATGTACCAGCAGATCGCCAAGCAGCGCACCACCCGCGAGCTGTATGCCGAAAGCCTGATCAAGGCCGGCGTGCTCGACGAAGGCAGCGTGCAGAGCCAGATCGACGAGTACCGCAATGCGCTGGACAACGGTCTGCACGTGGTCAAGAGCCTGGTCAAGGAACCGAACAAGGAATTGTTCGTCGACTGGCGTCCTTACCTGGGCCATGCCTGGACGGCGCGCCATGACACGCGCTTCGACCTCAAGACCCTGCAGGAACTGTCCGCCAAGCTGCTGGAGATTCCCGAAGGCTTCGTGGTGCAGCGCCAGGTGTCCAAGATCTACGAAGATCGCCAGAAGATGCAGGCCGGTGGCTTGCCGATCAACTGGGGCTATGCCGAGACCATGGCGTACGCGACCTTGGCCTTCGAAGGTCATCCGATCCGCATGACCGGCCAGGACATCGGCCGCGGCACCTTCTCGCACCGCCATGCGGTGTTGCACAACCAGAAGGATGCGGCGACCTACATTCCGCTGCAGAACCTGTACAACGGCCAGCCGCGCTTCGATCTGTACGACTCGTTCCTGTCCGAAGAGGCGGTTCTGGCGTTCGAATACGGCTACTCGACCACCTCGCCCAACGCGTTGGTGATCTGGGAAGCGCAGTTCGGTGACTTCGCCAACGGTGCACAGGTCGTGGTCGACCAGTTCATCACCAGCGGCGAGCACAAGTGGGGCCGTCTGTGCGGTCTGACCATGCTGCTGCCGCACGGCTACGAAGGGCAGGGCCCGGAGCACTCGTCGGCGCGTCTGGAGCGTTACCTGCAGCTGTGCGCCGAGCACAACATTCAGGTGTGCGTGCCCACCACGCCCGCGCAGATCTACCATCTGCTGCGTCGTCAGGTGATCCGTCCGCTGCGCAAGCCGCTGATCGTGCTCACGCCCAAGTCGCTGCTGCGTCACAAGCTCGCGGTGTCGACCCTGGAAGACCTGGCTGAAGGTTCGTTCCAGACCGTCATCCCGGAAATCGATACCCTGGACGCCGCCAAGGTGACGCGTCTGGTGCTGTGCAGCGGCAAGGTCTACTACGACCTGCTGGAGAAGCGCCGCGCCGAAGGCCGCGAAGATGTCGCCATCGTGCGTATCGAGCAGCTGTATCCGTTCCCTGAAGACGACTTGATGGAAGCGATCGCTGCCTACACCAATCTGGAGCACGTGGTCTGGTGTCAGGAAGAGCCGATGAACCAGGGTGCCTGGTACAGCAGTCAGCATCACTTGCGCCGCAGCATGAGCAATCACAAGAAGACCCTGGTCCTCGAGTATGCCGGCCGTGACGCATCGGCTGCCCCGGCTTGTGGTTACGCTTCGATGCATGCCGAGCAGCAAGCCAAATTGCTGCAAGATGCCTTCACCGTTTAATGCCAACGCGCACCTGAAACCGAATTTAAGGAATTACTGATAATGGCTATCGAGATCAAAGCCCCTACCTTCCCGGAATCGGTCGCCGACGGCACCGTTGCGACCTGGCACAAGCAGCCGGGCGATGCAGTCAAGCGCGATGACCTGATCGTTGACATCGAGACCGACAAGGTCGTCCTGGAAGTACTGGCCACTGCCGACGGCGTCCTGGGCGCGATCGTCAAGAACGAAGGCGACACCGTTCTGTCGGACGAAGTCCTGGGCTCCATCGAGGAGGGCGGTGCTGCCGCCGCTGCACCTGCTGCTGCACCTCAGGCCGCTGCCGCGCCTCAAGCCGCCGAACCACAGGCCGCCTTGGCGCCTGCGGCCGGCGACGATGACGCCATCGGTGGTCCCGCTGCACGCAAGCTGGCCGAAGAAAACGGCATCAACCTGAACAGCGTCAAGGGCACCGGCAAAGACGGTCGCGTTACCAAGGAAGACCTGGTCGCCGCCATCGAAGCCAAGAAATCGGCACCGGCCGCCAAGCCTGCCATGCCTGCCGCTGCAGCCGCCGTGGTCCAGACTACCGGCGACCGCACCGAAAAGCGCGTGCCGATGACCCGTCTGCGCGCCAAGGTCGCTGAACGTCTGGTCGAAGCCCAGTCGAACATGGCCATGCTGACCACCTTCAACGAAGTCGACATGACCGAAGTCATGGCCTTGCGCTCCAAGTACAAGGACCTGTTCGAGAAGTCGCACAACGGCGTGCGCCTGGGCTTCATGTCGTTCTTCGTCAAGGCAGCCACCGAGGCACTCAAGCGCTTCCCGGCTGTCAACGCCTCGATCGACGGCTCCGACATCGTCTACCACGGCTACGCCGACGTCGGTGTAGCGGTGTCCAGCGACCGTGGCCTGGTGGTTCCCGTCCTGCGCAATGCCGAGGCCATGAGCCTGGCCGAGATCGAAGGCGGCATCGCCACCTTCGGCAAGAAAGCGCGCGACGGCAAGCTGTCGATGGACGAAATGACCGGGGGTACCTTTACCATCACCAACGGTGGTACCTTCGGTTCGATGATGTCGACCCCGATCGTCAACCCGCCGCAGGCGGCCATCCTGGGCATGCACAACATTCTGCAGCGTCCCATGGCGATCAACGGCCAAGTGGTCATCCGCCCGATGATGTACCTGGCGCTGTCCTATGACCACCGCCTGATCGATGGTAAGGAAGCCGTGACGTTCCTGGTGACCATCAAGAACCTGCTGGAAGATCCAGCTCGTCTGTTGCTGGATATCTGACAAGGCAGCCACAGGTAGCGGGATCCGCCATCGAGCCCACGCAGCTTGATCCGGGTCCCGTTGGCTGGGCTTCAAGCATGCCGCTAATAGGAATTGTTTTATGACTCAGAAATTCGACGTGGTAGTGATTGGCGCAGGCCCTGGTGGCTACGTCGCTGCCATCAAGGCCGCACAACTGGGCCTCAAGACTGCCTGTATCGAGAAGTATCAAGACGGCGAGGGCAAACTGGCCCTCGGCGGTACCTGCCTGAACGTGGGTTGCATTCCGTCCAAGGCACTGCTGGACAGCTCGTGGAAATTCCACGAAGCCCAGGACGGCTTTGCCATCCACGGTATCAACCATGCCGGCGTGACCATGGACGTCCCGGCGATGATTGGTCGCAAGTCCAACATCGTCAAGAACCTGACTGGCGGCGTTGCCGGCCTGTTCAAGTCCAACGGCGTGACCGTCCTGCAAGGCCACGGCAAACTGCTGGCTGGCAAGAAAGTCGAAGTGACCGGCCCCAACGGCGTTGAAGTCGTCGAAGCCGACAACGTCATTCTGGCTTCCGGCTCGCGTCCGATCGACATTCCACCGGCGCCGGTCGACCAGAAGATCATCGTCGACTCCACCGGTGCGCTGGAATTCCAGCAGGTGCCCAAGCGTCTCGGCGTTATCGGTGCCGGCGTGATCGGTCTGGAACTGGGTTCGGTATGGTCGCGCCTTGGCGCTCAGGTCACCGTGCTCGAAGCGCTGGACACGTTCCTCATGGCTGCCGACACTGCGGTGTCCAAGGAAGCCCTGAAGACCATGACCAAGCAAGGCCTGGACATCAAGCTCGGCGCTCGCGTGACCGGCTCCGAGGTTCAGGGCGAAGAAGTCGTGGTCAAGTACACCGATGCCAATGGCGAGCAGTCGATCACTTTCGACAAGCTGATCGTCGCCGTGGGCCGTCGTCCGGTGACCACCGACCTGCTGGCTTCGGACAGCGGCGTTGACATCGACGAGCGCGGCTTCATCTATGTCGATGACTATTGCGCGACCAGCGTCCCTGGCGTCTATGCCATTGGTGACGTGGTCCGTGGTCTGATGCTGGCGCACAAGGCGTCAGAGGAAGGCATCATGGTTGTCGAGCGCATCAAGGGCCACAAGGCCGTGATGAACTACGATCTGATTCCATCGGTCATCTACACCCACCCGGAAATCGCATGGGTCGGCAAGACCGAGCAGGCGCTCAAGGCCGAAGGCGTTGAAGTCAACGTCGGCAGCTTCCCGTTCGCGGCCAGCGGTCGTGCAATGGCAGCCAACGACACCGGCGGTTTCGTCAAGGTCATCGCCGATGCCAAGACCGACCGCGTACTGGGTGTCCACGTGATCGGCCCAAGCGCCGCAGAACTGGTTCAGCAGGGCGCCATCGCCATGGAATTCGGCACTAGTGCCGAAGACCTGGGCATGATGGTCTTCTCGCATCCGACCCTGTCGGAAGCCCTGCACGAAGCGGCCCTGGCCGTGAATGGCGGCGCCATCCACATCGCCAACCGCAAGAAGCGTTAAACAATAAGAAACCACGGTGGATTGCCCGTCGCATGCCCTGTTCGCAGGGGTGCCGCGGAACGTCCGCCGGACTCGCCTCGTCGGTCAACCGGCGAGTAGCAGTCACAGGTGGCGCGGCACTTCAATCACGAAGCGCAGCGCCGAAAAGCGCAGTACCTAACGAAGACGGTAATAAGCATGAATCTTCACGAGTATCAGGGTAAGCAGCTGTTCGCTGAATACGGCCTGCCAGTATCCAAGGGTTACGCGGTAGACACCCCCGAAGAAGCCGCAGAAGCCTGCGACAAGATCGGCGGCAGCGAGTGGGTCGTCAAGGCCCAGGTCCACGCCGGTGGCCGTGGTAAAGCTGGTGGTGTAAAGCTGGTTCGCAGCAAGGAAGACGCCAAGGCTTTCGCTCAGCAGTGGCTGGGCAAGCGTCTGGTGACTTACCAGACTGATGCCAACGGTCAGCCTGTCACCAAGATCCTGGTCGAGTCCTGCACCGATATCGCCAAAGAGCTGTATCTGGGCGCCGTAGTGGACCGCTCCAGCCGTCGCATCGTGTTCATGGCTTCCACCGAAGGTGGCGTGGACATCGAGAAGATCGCTCACGACACCCCCGAGAAGATCCTCAAGTCCACCATCGATCCGTTGGTCGGCGCTCAGCCGTTCCAGGGCCGCGAGCTGGCATTCCAGCTGGGTCTGGAAGGCAAGCAGGTTGCCCAGTTCGCCAAGATCTTCGTTGGCCTGGCCAAGCTGTTCCAGGACCACGACCTGGCCCTGCTGGAAGTCAACCCGTTGGTCATCAAGGCGGACGGCGATCTGCATTGCCTCGATGCCAAGATCAACATCGACGCCAACGCCATGTACCGTCAGCCCAAGCTGAAGGGTTTCCACGATCCTTCGCAGGACGACCCGCGTGAAGCGCACGCTGCCAAGTTCGAACTGAACTACGTGGCGCTGGAAGGCAACATCGGCTGCATGGTCAACGGTGCCGGCCTGGCCATGGGTACCATGGACATCGTCAACCTGCACGGCGGCAAGCCAGCCAACTTCCTCGACGTTGGCGGCGGTGCTACCAAGGAACGCGTGACCGAAGCGTTCAAGATCATTCTGTCCGACACCAATGTCGCGGCCGTACTGGTCAACATCTTCGGCGGCATCGTTCGTTGCGACATGATTGCCGAAGGCATCATTGGCGCGGTGAAGGAAGTCGGCGTGAAAATCCCGGTGGTTGTGCGCCTTGAAGGCAACAACGCTGAACTGGGCGCTAAAGTACTGGCGGAAAGCGGTCTGAACATCATCGCAGCCACCAGCCTGACCGACGCTGCTCAACAAGTTGTCAAAGCTGCGGAGGGCAAGTAATGAGCGTCCTGATCAATAAAGACACCAAGGTCATCTGCCAGGGCTTCACCGGCTCGCAGGGTACTTTCCACTCCGAACAGGCCATCGCCTACGGCACCAAGATGGTTGGCGGCGTGACTCCGGGCAAGGGTGGTACCACCCACCTGAACCTGCCTGTGTTCAACACCGTGAAAGAAGCCGTGGAAACCACAGGCGCTACCGCCTCGGTCATCTACGTACCGGCTCCTTTCTGCAAGGATTCCATCCTTGAAGCGGCGTTCGGCGGCATCAAGCTGATCGTCTGCATCACCGAAGGCATTCCGACCATCGATATGCTGGAAGCCAAGGTCAAGTGCGACGAGCTGGGTGTCATCCTGATCGGCCCTAACTGCCCAGGCGTGATTACTCCGGGCGAGTGCAAGATCGGCATCATGCCAGGCCACATCCATTTGCCAGGCAAGGTCGGTATCGTGTCGCGTTCCGGCACCCTGACCTATGAAGCCGTCAAGCAGACCACCGACGCCGGTTTCGGCCAGTCGACCTGCGTCGGTATCGGCGGTGACCCGATCCCGGGCTCGAACTTCATTGACATCCTGAAGCTGTTCCAGGAAGACCCACAGACCGAAGCGATCGTCATGATCGGCGAGATCGGTGGTTCGGCCGAAGAAGAAGCCGCTGCCTACATCAAGGCACACGTGACCAAGCCGGTCGTTTCCTACATCGCTGGTGTGACTGCCCCTCCAGGCAAGCGCATGGGCCATGCCGGTGCAATCATCTCGGGCGGCAAGGGCACTGCAGACGAGAAGTTTGCTGCCCTGCAGGACGCTGGTGTGAAAACCGTGCGTTCGCTGGCTGATATCGGCAAGGCCTTGGCCGAGCTGACTGGCTGGGCGGTCAAGTAAGCTTCGCTTACCTGCACGTGTAGTCGCAAAAGCCACCTTCGGGTGGCTTTTGTGTTTCTGGAAGATAAGTTCACGGCGACAACGAATAGAGACGATTGTTGCAGGGACAGTACAAGCTTTCTGCGACTTTGGGATGGTTGCGTTAGCGAGCCTCATGTACTATGTCGACCCGCCAGATTGTCGCAGCTCGCTGAAACGTTAAATCGTCTCTTCTGGGCGTGGTTGACGTCTGTGTCAGTGGGTCGAATCAAGCGGTTCAAATCAAGTTGGTGGAATTCTGTACGGCCCTGCTTCGGCAGCCGCAGGATTCAGCGTCGCTCAAGTAGCTGAAGACAATATTCAACAAGAAGAAGTCAGCGCAGGAGAGACATGAAAGTGAGACCGAGCACTGTCGTACGGTCTTGTATGTCTGCCCGTCAGTCCCTCTGAATGCCCGTGTGCGCTGGATTTGCCAATGAATGCTGGCTGTTCCGGGTCGCGACGACGGATGGATGACGTTCTATCCTAGGAATTTCTGAATGTTGAAGAAAGCGAACACAGCGCTGCTGGGTCTGGCTCTGTCCATCGGGATGGTGTCGGCACAAGCGGCCGAAGCGAAGAAAGTCGACGTCCTGCTGGTCGGCGGCGGTGTCATGAGCGCCACGCTGGGCGTGCTGCTCAACGAGCTCGAGCCGAGCTGGTCGATGGAAATGGTCGAGCGCCTGGACGCTGTCGCCGAAGAAAGCTCCAATGGATGGAACAACGCGGGTACCGGCCACTCGGCCCTGGCCGAGCTGAACTACACCCCGGAAGACAAGGACGGCAAGGTCCAGATCGCCAAGGCGATCGAGATCAACGAAGCCTTCCAGATTTCCCGTCAGTTCTGGGCTCACCAAGTGACGGTGGGGGTGTTGAAGAACCCGCGTACGTTCATCAACTCCACGCCGCACATGAGCTTCGTCTGGGGCGACAACAACATCGAGTTCCTCAAGAAGCGCTATGAAGCGCTGAAGGCGAGCCCGCTGTTCGCCGGCATGCAGTTCTCCCAGGACCACGAACAGATCAAGAAGTGGGTGCCGTTGATGATGGAGGGTCGCGACCCCAATCAGAAACTGGCCGTCACTTGGAGCCCGCTGGGTACCGACATGAACTTCGGCGAGATCACTCGTCAGTACGTCGGTCACCTGAAGGACCAGAAAGGCTTCGATCTGAAGCTTTCCAGCGAAGTTGAAGACATCAAGCGCAATGACGATGGTTCGTGGCGCGTGACCTACAAGAACCTGAAAGACGGCACCAAGACCGAGACCGACGCCAAGTTCGTGTTCATCGGTGCCGGTGGCGCTGCCCTGCATCTGCTGCAGGATTCGGGTATTCCAGAAGCCAAGGAATACGGTGGCTTCCCAGTGGGCGGCTCGTTCCTGGTGACCGAGAACCCAAGTGTGGCCATGCAGCATATGGCCAAGGCCTACGGCATCGCATCGACCGGTGCACCGCCCATGTCCGTTCCGCACCTGGACACCCGTGTCCTGGACGGCAAGCGTGTGGTTCTGTTTGGCCCATTCGCCACCTTCTCGACCAAGTTCCTGAAGAACGGTTCGTACCTGGACCTGCTGACCAGCACCAACCTGCACAACGTATGGCCCATGACCAAGGTCGGCATCGAGCAGTACCCGCTGATCGAATACCTGGCCGGTCAGGTCATGCTGTCGGACGACGATCGCTTCGAAGCCTTGAAGCAGTACTTCCCGCACGCCAAGAAAGAAGACTGGCGCCTGTGGCAGGCTGGCCAGCGCGTGCAGATCATCAAGCGTGACGCAGACAAGGGCGGCGTGCTGAAACTGGGTACTGAAATTGTCGTCTCCAAGGACAGCAGCATTGCTGGTTTGCTGGGTGCATCGCCTGGCGCATCGACGGCTGCACCAATCATGATCAACGTGCTGGAAAAGGCGTTCAAGGACAAGGTCGCGACGCCCGAGTGGCAAGCCAAGCTGCGCCAGATCGTGCCTAGCTATGGTACTGCGCTGAACAACTCGCCGGAAGCTGTGCAGAAAGAGTGGAACTACACCGCGAAGATTCTGCAGTTGGCCGTTGCTCCTCCTGTGATCGACCAGGCCGCTGCCGCTGCCAACCCGATCGAAGGCCAGACGGCACCGAAAGCTGAAAGCAACCCAGCGGCCGACATGGCGCTGTAAGTCCGGGCCTCACGCCTGAGGCTTCTGGAACAAGCTGTATCGTTTCCGCTGAGTCTTGCACCGATGCGACACTCAGGTGCACTCAGCGGACACTTCGCACTGCAACAGTGCGAGGGGCGTCGAATTTCGCTACTCTACGCGCCATTTTGCCGGGCCCGCTCACAAGGCAGCCGCCTGCGCATTCAGTCTGGCCTCATCCGGTCGACCGTGTTTCCCTCAATCCATGGGGAAAACCTCTCTCAATTCCAATCTATTGACGTGGTTTCCTTCCAATGAAAGTGCTTAAAGGCCAGGATATTCTGGCGCTTGGTTTCATGACGTTCGCCTTGTTCGTAGGCGCGGGCAATATCATCTTTCCACCCTTCGTCGGCCTGCAGGCTGGGCCGAACGTCTGGATGGCGGCATTGGGCTTCCTGGTGACGGCGGTAGGTCTGCCGGTGATCACCGTGGTGGCGCTGGCCAGGGTCGGCGGTTCGATGGATGCGCTGAGCAGCCCGATCGGCAAGCTGGCGGGTGGTCTGTTGGCCGCCGTGTGCTATCTGGCGGTCGGCCCGTTGTTCGCAACGCCGCGCACCGCCACCGTGTCGTTTGCCGTAGGCCTGGCGCCCTTGACCGGTGAAACGCCGCTGGCGCTGTTTCTCTACAGCGCGGTGTACTTCCTGCTGGTATACATCGTCTCACTCTACCCCGGGCGCCTGCTCGATACCGTAGGACGGTTTCTGGCTCCGCTGAAAATCATTGCTCTGGCCGTATTGGGTATCGCTGCGTTTGCCTTGCCGGTAGGTCCCAGCGGTGATGCGGTGCCCGAGTATGTCGCTGCGCCATTTTCACTCGGCTTCATCAATGGTTACCTGACCATGGATACGTTGGGTGCGCTGGTGTTCGGCATCGTCATCGTCAACGCCATTCGCTCCAGAGGGGTCGAGTCGCCCAAGCTGATCACGCGCTACGCGATCATCGCCGGGCTGATTGCCGGAGTAGGGCTGGCCCTGGTGTACATCAGTCTGTTCCGTCTTGGGTCGGGCAGCCACGCCGTTGCGGCCGGTGCTACCAACGGCGCTGCGGTTCTGCATGCCTATGTGCAGCACACCTTCGGTGGGCTGGGCAGTGGTTTCCTGGCCGTGCTGATCTCGCTGGCATGCCTGGTGACTGCTGTTGGCCTGACCTGCGCCTGCGCCGAGTATTTCAGCCGAGTCCTGCCACTGTCCTACAAGACGCTGGTGCTCTTGCTGGCGCTGTTCTCGCTGCTGGTATCCAACCTGGGCTTGACCAAGCTGATCGCGTTTTCCATCCCCGTGCTGACCGCCATCTACCCGCCCTGCATCGTGCTGGTGGCGCTGAGTTTCTGCGCCGGGTTGTGGTATTCACAATCGCGCATTCTTGGTCCGGTGATGCTCGTCTCGTTGCTGTTCGGCCTCATCGATGCGATCAAGGGGGCGGGTCTTTCGCAGTGGTTGCCAGCATCCTTGCTCGACCTTCCGCTGAGTGAACAAGGTCTGGCCTGGCTGGTGCCGTCGGTTGCTGTGCTGCTCGTGGCGGTGGTAATCGATCGTGTGCTGGGCGCGCGCGTTCACGCTGCGGCCTGAGCCTTTCGTCACCCACAAAAAAGCCAGCTCTAGAGCTGGCTTTTTTTTGCGGCGGTGTTCATGACGCTTCGGCTGCGGCCTCGACGTCATGGGCGATCAAGGACACCAGTGCATTTTGCTGTCGGTGCGACAGCTGACGGAAGCGCTGCAGGAGCTCACGCTCATGCAGGGACAATTCCGGGCTGTCCATCTTCATGCTCAACTCTTCACCCAAGGCACCTTCCTGGATCAGGCTCTGTTCCAGGCGTGCGATGATCTCTGAGTTCATGCTGCGGTGATGGTTACGAGCCACCTCAGCGATCTGCTCACGCATCCCGTCAGGAAGACGTACTACGAATTTGTCAGCCGTGCGGCTGGAGTAAACAGCCTGTTTGAGTGGGCGCATAGTGATGACCGATAAGTTCAGGGGGAGCGGTTCTTGAAGTAGGCCGCAGGATGTCGGTTAGGACACGCCGATCGGCAAATTGTTCCAGCCTGCCGATGCGGCGCTATGATGCACTAATGCGACATAGCTTTGACGCCAATTCTGTGACAAATAATGATCCGAATCGTGGCATTTCGCCAGCCCCTCCTGCACTGTATTTTGCGCAGGCTGGCCGCATCTGTCAGGACACGTTCACATACAGAGTGGAGATCTCTTCAAGAGGTGCTCTGACCCGCTTTGTGCATACTGCGCACAGCACGCGCGAGCTACCTTGGGGGGTAGCATAGTGACATCTGGGCCATTTGCTAGCATTGATTGTCGACAGGTACCGATCTTGTAGGCGATTAGCGTAACAGGGGATCGAATTTGATCCTGCGACCTTTGATCAGGGCCAGCAATAACGCAAGACTTGCGATACCGCCCATGGCTTGCAACGCGATCCCCAAAGCAGACGTGTGTTGTCCGAACGCGAACGCGCTGGTCCAACAGGCTATGGCAATCAACATGAATGCCAAGGCATATCTCGACATCTGCAACTCCTTAAAAGGTATAGCGTTCAGTGCGCTGGGTCGTGGCGGGCTCGCTGACGCCCTTGGCGGCCGTGAGCGGCGCCTCGGTACTGGAAGACGCAACGCGAGCGACGGGGGCGGGGATAAAGCGAGCGGCATCGACATGGACCAGTGCAGGGTCAGTGGTCTGGCTGTGGAACTGAAAGCCAATGAGGATGACCAATGTCATAGCGTTGAGCATCAAGAGTACGCTGTTCATTGAAATTCTCCGCAGCCTGAATGTCTAAGCGTGGTTCAGCATCGAATATAGCAGGCGGCGTGCCAACTTCAGAGATTGGGGAAAACCCAGTGATTTCAGCGGTATGCACAGTTCTCAGGGCAATTTGATATTGCATCCTGCACTGCCGAGTGCAGTTGAGTATTGCAAAATGCATGAACGCCGAAGCTGGGTTTTCGAACGACTCAACAAGGCAAAATCCTTTCCATGCTGCATGACAAACCGGGCCTGGCTGGGTAACATGCATGCCGTTCGTCGTGCCGCCCGGTACGCCGCTGTGTGTCTCAGTAGCTCAATTGGATAGAGCATCCCCCTCCTAAGGGGAAGGTTGCAGGTTCGAACCCCGCCTGGGACACCATTTTACGCGCGATTGTTTATCTGTCGTCAGCCTTTAAGGGCATCCAAAAACCAGACCGTCATGGCCTAGTGAGTTGTAACAACGTTTAATCGGTGTACTCAACGGTCCTGCGCCATGAGTCGTGATGCCCAGACGTGGCGAGCACGGCCTCTCACTTTTGCGCCAGCAGCGCTTTTTTTGCGGCCTTTTCGTCTTTCATGGCTGCCAGTTCACGCTGGCAGGTTTCGACGTCGAACGAGTTGTCCCACTTTGCAATCGCGATGGTGCCGATGCCGTTTCCGATCAGGTTGGTCACAGCGCGGGCTTCGTTGAGGAACCGGTCGATACCCAGCAGCAGCACCAGACCGACCAGAGGGATGGAGTGAATGGTGGTCAGCGTAGCCGCCAGCGTGACGAACCCGGCACCTGCCACGCCCGCCGAGCCTTTGGATGTCAGCAGGAACACGGCCAGCAGAATCATCTGGTCGGCGAACGTCAGGGGGGTATTGGTCGCCTGGGCGATGAAGATCGCTGCCATGGTCAGGTAGATGCAAGTGCCGTCCGCGTTGAACGTGTACCCGGTAGGCAGGACCATGCCCACGACCGATTTCCTGCAACCCAGCTTCTCCAGCTTGACCATCATGCGCGGCAATACCGCTTCGGTGGAGCAGGTGCCCAGCGTGATGAGTATTTCGTCCTTGAAGTAGCGCAGAAACTGCATCAACGGCATCCCCGACCAGCGGGCTACCGCGCCCAGCACGACCACGATGAATATCAGCGTCGTAATATAGAGCGCGACCAGCAACTGGCCGAGGGACAGCAAGGTACCGATGCCGTATTTGCCGATGGTGAACGCCATGCCGGCGCCTGCGCCGAGCGGCGCCAGGCGCATGACCATGGCGACGATCTTGAACAGCCCTTGCAGGAAGAGATCGATGGTATTGATCAGCGGCTTGCTGACTTCGCCCAATTGAACCAGCGCGATGCCCATCAGTACCGACAGCAGTATGACCTGCAGCATCACGCCGTTGGAAAACGCACCGACGAAGGTGTGCGGGATGATGTTGAGGAAGAATTCGACCGTACCGCCTTGTTCGCTGGCCGCCTGGCTGTATTTGTTGATGGCACTGGCGTCGAGTGCATTGACGTTGATGTTCATGCCGACGCCGGGCTTGACGATATTGACCACGATCAAGCCTACGACCAACGCAATGGTCGAGAGGATCTCGAAGTAGATCAGGGCTTTGACGCCGATGCGGCCAACCTCCTTGATGCTACCCATTTTTGCGATGCCGACGACGACGGTACCGAAAATGATGGGTGCCAGAAGCATTTTGATCAGCTTGATGAAACCATCGGCAAAGGGTTGAAGCTTGGCGCCGATGTTGGGGGCGAAATAGCCGATGGCGGCACCGATGACGATGCCGATCAACACTTGGACATACAGCTGGCCGTACCAGCGAGATCTGGAGACTTCCACGAGAGCACCTCATTTTATTGTTGTGATGGGCGTGTGGCGTGGCGTCGGTGTCCGACGCCGGCGTCTGCGGCCTGTTCTGGGCAGGCCGCAGAAGGGCGGCGGTCAGCCTTCGCCCAGTTCGCGCATGACGGCGTACAGGGCCGACTTGGCTTCGAAGCCGACGCCCGGAATGTCCGGTAGGCCGACATAACCGTTTTCGACCTGGATGCCGTCGGCGAAGCCGCCAAATGGCTGGAACACATCCGGGTAGGATTCGTTGCCGCCCAGGTGCAGGCCGGCGGCGATGTTCAGCGACATCTGGTGGCCACCGTGCGGCACCACCCGACGCGAAGACCAGCCCAGCTCTTCCATCACCTTCAGGGTGCGCATGTATTCCACGAGCCCGTAGGACAGCGCGCAGTCGAACTGCAGGTAGTCGCGATCAGGGCGCATGCCACCGTGACGCAGCAGGTTGCGGGCGTCCTGATGGGAAAACAGGTTCTCGCCGGTGGCCATGGGCAGTTCGTAATGATTGGCCAGTTCGGCCTGGAGGGCGTAGTCCAGCGGATCACCGACTTCCTCATACCAGAACAGGTTGTACTGCTTGATCGCTTCGGCATAGGCGATGCCGGTCTGCAAATCGAAGCGGCCGTTGGCATCCACGGCCAGTCGACGGCCATCGCCCACCACCTCGAGAACGGCTTCGATACGGCGGATGTCTTCATCCAGCGGTACGGCACCGATCTTCATCTTGACGACGTCGTAGCCGCGGTCCAGATAGCTTTGCATCTCGGCCTTGAGCTTGGTCTGGTCCTTGCCGGGATAGTAATAACCACCCGCCGCGTAGACCCAGACCTTGTCGTCCGCGACGCCATTGCGGTAGCGGTCCGCCAGCAGGCGATACAGCGGCTTGCCTTCGATCTTGGCGACCGCATCCCACACCGCCATGTCCAGGGTGCCGACGGCGACCGAGCGCTCGCCATGACCGCCCGGCTTTTCGTTGGTCATCAGGGTTTTCCAGATGGCGAACGGATCGAGGTTGTCGTTTGCCGAATCGATCAGGGTGTCGGGATCGGCTTCGACGATGCGTGCCAGGAAGCGGTCACGCATCAGCGCGCCCTGACCGTAACGACCATTGGAGTTGAAGCCATAGCCGATCACCGGCTTGCCATCGCGAATCACGTCCGTGATCACGGCCACCACCGAGCAGGTCATCTTGGAGAAGTCGATGTAGGCGTTGGCAATGGGGGAGGCAATGGAGACGGTCTTTTCACGAATGTCCACGATGCGCATGGAGGGTTCCTTTTGTTGGTTGTGGCCTCACGTTATGCTTTGCGCAGTCACCCGCCCAATGCTATTAATGCCGAACCCTATGCACAGAAGGCATGGCCCGTGGAACTCGTCTGGCTTGAAGATCTTTCGGCGCTTGCCGAATACGGCAGCTTCGTGCGCGCCGCCGAAGCACGTCACATCACCCAGCCGGCTTTCAGCCGCAGGGTCCGTTCGCTGGAAAACTGGATGGGTGTAGAATTGCTCGTGCGCACGCCCCATGGCGCGACGTTGACGGAGGCAGGGCGCAAGATTCTACCCGGCGCCCAGGAGGCGGCCCGGCACCTTTACCGGCTGCGCAACGAGGCTCAGGAAGTGGCGGGCGTGTCGGCCCGGTCACTCAAGTTCGCTGCGACCCATTCGCTGTCGTTCACGTTTTTTCCCAAGTGGCTGCGCAGCTCCGAAACCGGTGCGCCGATCGAAGCGGTGCAGCTTCATTCCGACAGCATGGCCGTCTGCGAGCAGATGCTGATACACGGCCAGGTTCAGTTTCTGCTCTGCCATCGTCACCCCGACGTCCCACCGCTGCTGGCTCCCGACCAGTTCGTCAGCAAGAAGGTGGGTGAGGATGTTCTGGTACCGCTCGCCAGTGCCGGCGTTCATGTCGGTACGTCGCCGGCGGCACTTCCTTACCTGGCCTATACCCATCAATCAGGTCTGGGGCGGATCGTTGCTCACCGCCTTCGGGGCAAGGAGGACTACCTTCATCTGCAGCCTCTGTTCAGCAGTCATCTCGCGGCCGTGCTGATGTCGATGGCGCTAGAAAGCAAAGGCGTCGCCTGGCTACCCAAGAGCCTGACGGAGCAGGAAGTTCAGGAAGGACGCCTGGTCAGGGCACTCGACGAAGATTGGGACATACCGCTGGAGATTCATTTGACTCGGCCAAAAGGCCATCTGGGCCAGTCGGCCGAAGCGTTCTGGGCTAGAGCGGGCAGTGATCTGGCGCCTAGTCCGCTGCCGCGCGGCTGAAAGCCGATGCATGGGATGTGGCGCGTCCTGCAATCGCCGCCAGAATCGCGGCCATTGCCAGCAACGCTGCGCTGGACTCGAAGGTTGCACGGTAGCCGCTTGCGTCGAAGATCAGCCCGCCGACGATGGCGCCAGAGGCGATGGCCAACTGGATGATCGCCACCATCAGGCCGCCGCCGGCATCGGCGTCGTCCGGCAGTGTCTTCGCAAGCCAGGTCCACCAGCCCACCGGTGCGGCCGTCGCCACCAGCCCCCAAAAACCGAGCAGTACAGCGGTCACCGTTGGTGAACTGCCGAAGGCAACCAGTGCCAAGGCCACCGCTGACATCAGCAGGGGAATGACGATCAGCGTGCGGTGCAGCCCATGCTTCAGGAAGGCCTCGATCAGGAACGTTCCGGCCAGCCCGGCCACCCCCAGTCCCAGAAGCATCAATGAGAGAGTGGAAACGCTGACGTGCGTGACCGTTTCCAGAAACGGGCGCAGGTAGGTGAACAGCATGAACTGGCCCATGAAAAACACGCTGATCGCGAGCATACCCAAGGCGACGGGTGCAGTTTTCAGCAAGGGGAACACATTGCTGCCGCTCGATCCGCCTTGCGGTTTCATGGGGGGAAGGCTCGCCAGCAGCCATGCACAGGCCACGACGGCGATGGGGAGCAGCGACAGGAACGCGCCGCGCCAGCCGATCAGGGCTCCCAGAAAGCTGCCCAAAGGGGCCGCGACTACGGTCGCCAGTGCGTTGCCACCGTTGACGATGGCCATGGCCCGAGTGATCTGCTCTTGTGGGACCAGGCGCATGGCGGTGGCTGCCGACAAGGACCAGAATCCGCCAATCGCGACGCCGATCATGGCCCGGCCGATCATGAATACCCAATAGTTGGGCGCGAACGCCACCACTGCGCCGGAGACGATCATCAGCACGGTGAGGGCAACCAGCAGTGGTCTGCGGTCCACTCGAGCGGCGACGGATGCGATCAAGAGGCTGGTGAACAGGGCAAACAGCCCCGATACGGAAATGCCCTGACCCGCCTGGCCCTCGGTGATGTGCAGGTCCGAGGCAATGGGGGTGAGCAGGCTGACGGGCATGAATTCCGAGGCGACCAGTACGAAGGCGGCCAATGACATGGCGAATACCGCGCCCCAGGATCGAGGGGGCTGGGTGACAGGTGTCGGAGACCTTTCCATCCGATGTTGCCTCTCCAATGAGTGTTGGGATGTGCATTCTCCTGTGCTCATGAGACGGTCTGTAGCGCATTTCACTGGATTACTTGCCTGATTCGATGAGTGTTCAGGGCGAGGCAGGACGGACAGTCGAGCGCGGGTTAAAGTCGCTGCAGGAGCCCGAGGTGCATATGACCCACACAGTCGACACAGTTTTCCAGCCGGTATCGGCCCCAGAAAGGCTGGCCCGCATGATCGGTTCGCGCATTGCCAGCCCAGGTGATTACCCCACGGACATTCCCGGCCTCGGGCTTTTCAGACGTGATCATCCCGCACCGCCGGTGACCTGCATGGTGGAGCCGAGCATCATCCTGGTGGCGCAGGGCGAGAAGCGTCTGTGGGTGGGCGGGGAGGGCTACGAATACAGCACGTCGAGGTTCTTGATCACGTCTCTGGATCTGCCGGCCAACTCCGAAGTGCTCGTCGCAAGCCCCGACAAGCCCTGCCTGGGGCTGACGTTGAGGCTGGATGTGCGCATGCTCGCCGAGCTGATCGGGTTGAGCGATCTGCCTGCGGCCCGCGATCGGAACCGGGTCAGGGGCAGGGGCAGGGTCAGGGGCGTGGGTATCGGGTCGGTGACCGTGCAGATGCTCGGTTCGCTGGAGCGTTTGCTGGCATTGCTCGATGAGCCGGAATCCATTGCGGTGATGGCGCCGTTGATACAGCGTGAAATTCACTACCGCCTGCTGCAGAGCGATCAGACCGGAAGGCTCAGGCAGATCACTGCGGTGGATGGGCAGGGGTATCGAATCGGCAGGGCCATCGATTGGTTGAAACTCAACTATACGTCGCCGCTGCGTGTCGACGAGTTGGCGGCAAAGGTCCAGATGAGCACTCCGACCTTTCATCACCACTTCCGGCAGCTCACCTTGATGAGTCCGTTGCAGTATCAAAAATGGCTTCGGCTCAACGAAGCCAAGCGTTTGATGCTCAATGAACATCAGGACGTATCCAGCGCGGCGTTCAAGGTCGGCTATGAGAGCCCATCACAGTTCAGTCGCGAATACCGGCGTCTGTTCGGCGCGCCGCCCAAGCGTGACATCGCTGTCCTGCGTGGCGAGGGCTAGGCCGGCTTTCTTTCATTGGATTCTTTCATTGGAATAGGCAAGAACGCGCTTCGATTGGGCAAGGGCCTGGTTGTGGGCGAATGCATACTGAAAGTCTTTGTGCTGATTGCGTTCGCGAGCGTCTGATTTACACAGTCCCATCGGTGGCGCGTGACGTGCGACACGCTTTGAAACCAAACCGCGAACCGACCTGACGTACAACATCAACCAATGGTGCCCTTCAGATGTCTGCACTAGGCACAGCAAGACCGTGATTCGTGACATAAAAAAATAGATGAGGACCGCTACATGACCGATCCGACCGAAAAAACTTCCTCAGATCCCGAAGGCTCCGGCGAGCTGTTCAAGGAGCTGACCACGCCGTCGCGCCGTAACTTTCTGCGGACCATGGGCATATCGGGCATGGCGGCTGCGACCGCGCCGGTCTGGGCCCAGGCCGCGCAGCTGGCGCCCATCGATGACAGCGAAAAGCCGCTGGCCAAGGGCGAGCAGCGGATCACGCTCAAGGTCAACGGCCAGCCGCACACCCTCAATGTGCCTGGCAATGCCGTGCTGCTGGACGTGCTGCGCGATCGCCTGCAGCTGACCGGCACCAAGAAGGGCTGTGACCATGGCCAGTGCGGCGCCTGCATCTTGCACATCAATGGCCAGCCGGTGAACAGCTGCCTGTCCCTGGCGGCGATGCACCAAGGTGACGAAATCACCACCATCGAGGGCTTGGAGCGCAATGGTCAGCTGCACCCCATTCAGGAAGCCTTCTGGGCCCACGACGCGTTTCAGTGCGGTTACTGCACCTCGGGCCAGATGATGACGGCCGCGGCGATCATCAAGGACCCGAACATCGGTGCCGATGACGCCAGCGTGCGCGAAGCCATGAGCGGCAACATCTGCCGGTGTGGCGCGTACAAGAACATCCTCGCCGCCGTGCAGGATGCCCGTGGCAAAGTACAGGGAGCCAGCTGATGAGAGCCTTGGAATACACCCGCGCAACCAGCCCCGAACAGGCCGTTGCCACCCATGCCCGCAATGAAGCCACGGCGTTTCTGGCCGGTGGCACGACGCTGCTGGATTTGGTCAAGATCGACATCATGCAGCCCGATCGAGTGATCGATGTGCATGCCCTGGCGCTGGACCAGGTCGAGACCTTGAGTGACGGTCGCACCCGCATCGGGGCCATGGTCACCAATACCGGGTTGGCCAATCATCCGCGCATCAAGAGCGACTACGCGGTGTTGTCCCAGGCACTGCTGTCGGGAGCCACCACGCAACTGCGCAACAAGGCCACCACGGCCGGCAATGTCATGCAACGAGTACGCTGCAACTACTTCCGCGACGGCGTTTCTGCCTGCAACAAACGTACACCCGGATCCGGCTGCGCTGCCATCGGCGGACACAACCGCAGCGTGCATGCAGTGCTGGGCACCAGCGATCAGTGCATTGCCACCCACCCGTCGGACATGTGCGTAGCCATGGCGGCGATCGGCGCCACCGTTCAGGTGCAGGGCCCCAACGGCAAACGGGAAATCGACTTCCAGGACTTCCATCTGCTGCCTGGCGCGACTCCCTGGAAAGAACACGCCCTGCAGCCTGACGAATTGATCACGCACGTCACGTTGAACGCGCCTCTGGCGGGCGGCAAATCTGCCTACCTGAAGCTGCGTGATCGGGCTTCCTACCAGTTCGCTCTGGCCTCCAGCGCGGTGATCCTGGTGATGGACGGTCAGGTCATCCGTGAGGCGCGCATTGCCTTGGGCGGCGTCGGCACCAAGCCGTGGCGTGCGCTCGAAGCCGAGCGTGCGCTGCGTGGCGCGGCGGCGACCCCGGAGAATTTTGCCAAGGCCGCAGCCATTGCCCTGCAAGGCGCCAAGCCGTATGCCCACAATGCCTACAAGATCCCGCTGGGGCAGCAGGCCATCGTGCGCAACCTCATCACACTGGGCACAGGAGCCATCGCATGAGCGAGTCAATCATGGGAGCATCCCCACGCCGCGTCGACGGTCGCCTGAAGGTCACCGGTGCCGCGCACTATGCAGCCGACCATCAGCCCAAGGGCATGGTTTTCGCCTACGGTGTCTACAGCACCGTAGCTAGTGGCTCGATCAAGTCCCTGGACATCGATGCTGCACGGCGCTCGCCCGGCGTGCTGGAAATTCTGCACCACGGCAATTTTCCCCAGGCGTTCCATACCTCGCCCGTGCCGTTTTCCCTGGCCGGCGTGCTGTCGGGCTCACGTACCGATGAAAAACGGCTGCCTTTCGAAGACAACGTGGTGCGCTATGCCGGTCAGTTCGTGGCGCTGGTGGTGGCCGACACGTTCGAGCACGCCCGTGAGGCGGCCTACAAGGTCAAGGTCAGCTACAGCGAAAGTGCCGCCGCAGCCAATCTGGAGCAGGGTCTAAAGCGCAAGGCGGCTGCCGATGGTGGGCAGGGTCACAAGCGCGGCGATCCGGCCGGTGCGTTCGACGGTGGTGCACAGACGGTCGATGCCACCTACACGACGCCGGTGGAAACCCACAACCCGATGGAGATGCACGCCACCGTGGCCATGTGGGACAACGGCAAGTTGGTGGTGTACGAATCGACCCAGTCGGTAGTAGTCCATCGCAACACATTGGCGCAGATTTTCGGCCTGCCGACCGAACGCGTCGAAGTTCGCGCGCCTTTCATTGGTTCGGGGTTCGGCGGCAAGCTATGGATCTGGCCGCACTCGGTCGCGGCCTGCGCCGCTGCCAAGGTGGTCGGTCGCCCCGTGCAGTTGGTGATTCCACGGGCGCAGATGTTCACCACCGTGGGCCATCGTCCGGAAACCCGGCAGCGCATGCGCCTGGCCGCCGATGGCAAGGGCAAGCTGGTATCCCTGCGGCATGAATCGCTCAACACCACTGGCATTGGCGACCAGTACGTCGAGAACTGCGGGGGCATGAGTGCCAGCCTGTATTCGTGTGCCAATGTCGAGGTCACCCACGGCACGGTCCAGGTCAACCGCGGGGCACCGACCTCGATGCGTGCGCCGGGTGCGGCACCCGGCCTGTTCGCGCTGGAGTCGGCCATCGACGAGCTGGCCGAGCGCTGCAAGATGGACCCGCTGGCGTTCCGTCAGTTGAACTGGGCCGAGCAGAACGAGCAGGAAAACCTGCCCTGGTCGGGCAACCATTTGCGCGAAGCCTTGGCTCAAGGTGCGGAACGTTTTGGCTGGGCCAATCGCAAGCCCGGTATCGGCAGCATGCGCGATGGCCATGAAATCGTCGGCTACGGCATGGCACAGTGCAACTGGGATGCCTTCCGCACGCCCTGCGAAGCACGGGTTTCGCTGACGGCCGACGGCCGTGCCGTGGTGTATTGCGGGGGCCAGGACATCGGCACCGGTACCTACACGGTGCTCGCCCAGTGTGTCAGCGACATCACCGGTCTGCCTTTGGACAGGATCACAGTGGAGCTGGGTAATTCGTCCTATCCACCCGCGCCGGTTTCCGGCGGCTCCTGGATGACGGCCAGCGCACTGCCCGCCGTGGCCGAGGCCACCCGTGCAGCGCTTACCCAACTCAAGAGCTTTGCCGCTTCCGAGGAGGGCGGGTTGCCCAACGCCAAGGCGGAAGCGATCACGGTGAGCAACGGTCGTCTGCAGGATGGCTCGACCAGCCTGGAATTCGCCGAAGTGCTGAAGAAGCTCAAGATCGCCAGTGCCGAGGGTGAGGCCCATACCGGCATGGCCGACACCAAGAAGCACGCCTTCAGTTCGTTCGGCGCGCATTTCGTCGAGGTTCGCTGGGATCCGGGCATCTCGCGCCTGCGGGTGTCTCGTGTGGTCAGCGCCATCGACGTCGGCAAGGTCATCAACGGCAAGACCGCGCGTAATCAGGTCGAAGGGGCGATCGTCATGGCCATCGGCATGGCGTTGTTCGAGTCCACCGACTACGACGAGCGCAATGGCATGCCGGTGAACAACAACTATGCCGAATATGTAGTGCCGGTGCATGCCGACCAGCCGGAGATCGATGTAATTCTGCTCGATTACCCGGACTACAACCTCAACGAGTACGGTGCGCGTGGGGTCGGTGAGATTGGTGTGACCGGTTTGGCGGCGGCGGTGGCCAATGCGGTCTACCATGCCACGGGCAAGCGGGTGCGCAACCTGCCGATCACCCTGGAAAAGCTGATGGATGGCGTACCCACCGTCAGCGTTTGATCGCTGTATGCCGCGCCGGGGTAGTCTCGGCGCGGTCCAGCCTTGCCGTGGCGCGCTACTTCAGCGATGCCTCATCCAGCCCCGCGTACCAATCTGCATAAACGGTATTGCGCGCCATGCGTCGATTCATGTCGGCGCTGCCGTCGGTCCACCACACTTCGCCCCGTTCGCCCAAGGCCTGCTTGGCAGCGTCGACCTGCGCACGCGCCTGTTTCAGCGCCTGGGGATCTTCGGCGTGTTTGGCAGCCTTGACGGCTCGCCGGGCATCCATCAGCGCGTTGACCCAATGCTGGCGCACGTTTTCGGGAAGGGCAGGATTGCTGCAGCGCCAGAGTCGACCGCGTACTACGAAATAGCGTCCATCGGGCGTGGTGGGATACATCGGCAATCTTCGGAAGGGAGGGTATCGGAAGGGAAGGGGCAGTCCGGCAAGCGGGCCGCGTGGTCCCGCTTGCCGGTGGGTGTGACTTAGGCTCTGTGTGAAAAGCCTTGATACTCGGTGATGCTGCGTTGAAAACAGCCTCGGAATGCTCATTTACAACCCGTAAACTCCGCTTCCTCGGCTGTTTTCGCCTTGCCTGACCTTCGTCTCAAGACTTTTCAAACAGACCCTAGCTCAACCAGCTTTCGACGGTGTCGGAACCGTATTCGGCTTTCCATTCTTTCAGCGTCTTGTGATTGCCGCCCTTGGTTTCGACGACTTCACCCGAATGCGGGTTTTTGTAGGTCTTCAAGGAGCGCGGCTTGCGGGTTGCCTTCTCGGGTGCGGCAGGGGCCTTGGTCGATTTGCCGCCATGCTGCGGATCGAGAATGGAAACGATGTCCTTGAGGCTTTTATTGTATTCGCCCAACAACGCACGCAACTTGGTTTCGAACTCGATTTCCTGTTCCAGACCCTTGTCGCCTTTCATGGCTTCGAGTGCGGCAAGTTGTTCGGCCAGATGACGTTCGAGTTGACGGTATTCAGCAAGTTTGGACATTGGTATCCCCAGGCATGGATCGTGGTATGGATCGTGGATAAGAACGGTAAAGGTATCGAGGAAGGATTCTGGCGCAGTACGCGCATTCACGCCACAACTAAATAACGTGTTTTAACACTTTAATTCACCTCTCTAGGAGGGTGGGTGTGGGGAATGTCGCCGATTCGATAAAACTTTTCGGCAACCCGGGGGGTCAGGTCTTAAGTAGGCTGTCGAATCCACGGCAGCAGCCAAGA
This sequence comes from Pseudomonas sp. PS01301, assembly GCF_029960215.1. Taxonomy (NCBI): domain Bacteria; kingdom Pseudomonadati; phylum Pseudomonadota; class Gammaproteobacteria; order Pseudomonadales; family Pseudomonadaceae; genus Pseudomonas; species Pseudomonas sp. PS01301. Next base: position 46,487 of record NZ_JASCPM010000022.1, read on the forward strand.
AATCTGGAGATACGAAATGAGCTTTTTTAGCAGCATCCTCGAGAAACTGGGTATCGGCAAGCACGCGGTTCCGGACGCAGACGCTTCTACGCAAACCCCTGCCGCCCCGGCGCCAGGTGCCTCGCCAACCACCACCGTGACCAACCAGCCTTCGGCTGCGCCGATTACCCAGGTGGATGTCGCTCAAAAACTCGAAGCGCTGGCCGCCAATCACGGTGAGACGCTGAACTGGCGAACTTCGATCGTCGATTTGCTGAAACTGCTGGGTCTGGACAGCAGTCTGACCGCTCGCAAGGAACTTGCCGAAGAATTGCACTACACCGGTTCGACCGATGACTCCGCGGCCATGAACACCTGGTTGCATTCGGCTGTGATGAAAAAGCTCGCCGAAAACGGCGGCACCGTGCCAGCGGAATTGCTAAACTGATAGTTCGTTCAAGCTTTCGCTAACGCTTATTAAGAAGGCCCGGCATCCGTCGGGCCTTCTTGCATTTGAACACCTCTCTCGCTCAGCGCGGCTGCCCTTTAGAAGCCGAGCTTAAAGGTCTGCGCTTAGACATCAGCGAACCCCCAACCTATCTTTTTGTTAATAAATCGGTTGGAACACCGTCGGCAGCCCGGCACTCAGATCCTTGAACTTATATTTCGAAGGAGCGCCGAATGCCTACCGCAGCCGATTTCATGGTCAATACTCTCAAGCAAGCCGGCGTCAAGCGCGTCTATGGCGTCGTCGGCGATTCATTGAATGGTTTTACCGATTCGATGCGTCGTCTGGGCGGATTGGACTGGATACACATGCGCAACGAAGAAGCCGGTGCGTTCGCTGCCGGTGGCGAAGCTCACCTTACCGGTGAACTGGCGGTGTGTGCCGGCAGCTGTGGCCCAGGCAACCTGCACTTGATCAATGGCCTGTTCGATTGCCACCGCAGCGGTGTGCCGGTGCTGGCCATCGCGGCGCATATTCCCAGCAGTGAAATCGGTATCGACTACTTTCAGGCGACGCACCCGGAATCACTGTTCAAGGACTGCAGCCACTATGTCGAGCTGGTGTCGCGTGCCGAGCAATTGCCGCAGATTCTCGAGCGCGCCATGCGCGTGGCCATTAGCCGCCGCGGTGTTGCTGTGGTGGTGATTCCGGGTGACGTGGCATTGAGCCCCCTTGAAGCTACGGTGAGCCAGTGGATCGCGCCACCGAAGCCGGTCGTGGTGCCCGAGCCCGCACAAATCGACGAACTTGCGCAGTTTCTCAACGGCGGCAAGCGCGTGACGCTGCTGTGCGGTGCTGGCTGCGCAGGCGCCCACAGCGAAGTCGTCGCCCTGGCCAAGCAGCTCAAGGCGCCGATCGTGCATGCGCTGCGTGGCAAGGAACATCTGGAGTACGACAACCCCTACGATGTAGGCATGACCGGTTTGATCGGCTTCGCCTCCGGCTTCAATGCCATGAAAGAGTGCGACACCCTGTTGATGCTGGGTACCAACTTCCCTTATCGGCAGTTCTTTCCCGAACATTCGCGCATCGCTCAGATCGACCTGCAGCCTGAAGCCTTGGGCAACCGTTGCCCGCTGGCCATCGGCTTGATCGGTGATATCAAGCACACCGTGCAGCAACTGTTGCCACGGCTGGAGGAGCGCACGGACACCATGCACTTGAACAAGGCGCTGGCGGACTACGACAGCGCGCGCAAGGGCCTCGACGACCTCGCCGAGAGCGGTCCGAACAGCACTATCATCCATCCGCAATACGTCAGCCGGCTGGTCAGTGAGCTGGCAGCCGAGGACGCTGTGTTCACCTGCGACGTGGGCACGCCCACGGCCTGGGCCGCGCGCTACCTGAAGATGAACGGCAAGCGCCGCCTGATCGGCTCCTTCAACCATGGGTCAATGGCCAACGCCATGTTGCAGGCCATCGGCGCTCAGGCGGCGTACCCGCAGCGTCAGGTTGTATCGATGTCCGGTGATGGTGGCTTCAGCATGATGATGGGGGACTTCCTGACCCTGAGCCAGGCCAACCTGCCGGTGAAGGTGATCGTGCTCAACAATGGCACCTTGGGCTTCGTTGAGATGGAAATGAAGGCCAGTGGTCTGGTGGACGTTGGCTGCGAGCTGAAGAACCCCAACTTCGCCACGTTCGCCCAAGGCATGGGCATCAAGGGTATTCGCGTGGAGAAGCCGCAGGATCTGCGCGCGGCCCTGGTCGAAGCGTTCGAGCACGATGGACCGGTGCTGGTGGACGTGGTCAGCGAACGTCAGGAGCTGATCATGCCGCCGGAAATCACCGCGGCCAACGTCAAGGGCTTTGGCTTGTTCATGATGCGCGCGGTGCTTGACGGGCGCGCCAAGGAGCTGGTGAACCTGGCAAAGAACAACCTTTTGCGTTGAGTCTCGATGCTACAAACCGGTGCGCATTCAACAATGCCGCACTGGTTTGACGCCGATCATGGGCCGCCTTCGCTGCACCGGCAGGCGTGATTTACGCTATTGACGGTTCCTGATCACTTGGTCAGCTTTTTGCACGGTGATTGGCAAACCCGATCTCAGCGGAGAGACCATGGAATCCTTGAACATCGTCATTGCCGGCGCCGGCATGGGCGGCTTGACCGCAGCTGCAGCCTTGCAGCAGGCCGGCCATCAGGTGCACCTCTATGAGCGTGCGGCAGAACTCGCCCCCGTCGGCGCAGCGATTTCCATCTGGCCCAACGGTGTCCGCGTGCTGGATGCGCTTGGCCTAGGCGACTCCATCGAGCAGGCTGGCGGGCACATGCGGAGCATGAGCTACAGCGATCATCAGGACCACTTGCTCACGCGGTTCGACCTGCAGCCCTTGTACACGTACGCTCGACGCCGGGCGTTTCCCATCGCCAGGGCGCGTTTGCAAAACATTTTGCTGGAAGCGGTCGGGATGCAGAACGTGACGCTAGGCGTGGCGTGCGTGGACTATGAGGAAAACGAGACGGACGTGCAGGTCAGGTTGTCGACGGGTGAAACGGTAACGGCCGATCTGTTGATCGCTGCCAACGGTACCCATTCGTTGCTGCGCGATACCATTGCCGGGGAGCCGGTTCCCCGACGCTATTGTGGCTACGTCAACTGGAACGGCCGGATCAAGGCGTCGCCGGACCTGGCGCCTGCCGATGAATGGGTTCAGTACGTGGGTGAGCACAAGCGGGTGTCATTGATGCCCATGGGCAACGATGAACTGTATTTCTTCTTCGACGTGCCGTTGCCAGCCGGCACACCGAACGTTCGTGAGCACTATCGCGCGGAACTGGAGCAGCATTTCGCGCAATGGCCCGAGCCGGTTCAGCGTCTTTTGCAGCGCCTGGACCCCGCAGCCGTGGCCCGTGTGGAAATCCACGACACCGCGCGGGTACCCCATCTGGTCAGTACACGGGTCGCCCTGCTGGGCGATGCGGCCCATGCCATGACGCCGAACATAGGGCAGGGCGGTTGCCAGGCCATGGAGGATGCCTGGGTGCTCGCCCGCTGCATCGAACGCGAACGCACGCCGACGGCTGCGCTGGCAGCCTATGAGTCGGCGCGAGCTGATCGGGTGGCTAGCCTGGTGACCAAGGCGCGCAAACGGGCGGCGATCATCCACGGCGAAATGCCTGACGAAACCCGGGAATGGTATGCACAGCTTGCAGAGAGCGATGGCAGCGACATTCTGGCCGGGCTGATCAAGACCGACGAAGGCAGCCCGTTGTAGGGCCGCAGCACTCACAGAAAAGGGGGCGTGACAGCTCCCAGTCCAACCTGCTGACAGCGCCTGACCCGCCAGAGCGCTTTCCCAAGCTTCTCCCAGATGTATTTGGTCGACTCCTGGAAAAATCGCTTCAGTCGCCGGACAACATGCCGATAACGTCGTCAGGAATAGGCGTTGAAGGTCTTCGACCGCGCCCTGCCGTGCCTTCCCGAAGAGCAGCACCCTCGTCAAGACCAAGGCGGGTCGGACGCGCGTGAAGGTCATGACGCCTGCTTTCAGAGCGTGCTCAGCGGCTTGAACTCATCACCCATTCATACCTGATTCTTGTGTCATTGACTTGGCAAGGCCTGCCTCGCCCCGGAGTTTCTACATGTGTTCGATGTGCGATTCACTCACCCAACTCTGGGCCCAAGGAGTGATCGGCCAAGAGGTGAGTAAACACACAGCCATCAGCCAGGCTAAACTTGAGCACCTGACGCTGGACCAGCAGGCCAACTACCTGACCGATGGCTTTTGGCGCGACGCTTACGGCGGCTCCCAGCATCATTTCAATGTCCACGCTGGTGACTCGCTCACCGTCAACCTGACCCGTTTGAGCGCAAACGCTCAGGCTGTTGCCAAATATGCGCTGCAGACCTGGACCAACGTCAGTGGCCTCAAGTTTGTGGAAACCACCGCTGCTGGTGCGATCAATTTCAGCGAAAACAAAAGCGGCGCGTACGCCAATTCCAATTATGCAGGGAGCATCATCTCGGACAGCAGCGTCAACATCGCTTCCGATTGGGTGAATTACGGTTGGTATTATGTGCAAACCTACATTCATGAAATCGGTCACGCGCTGGGGTTGGGCCATGCGGGCAACTACAACGGCAGCGCGTCCTTTCCCAACAATGCCTTCTATCAAGAGGACAGCTGGAAATACTCGGTGATGTCCTATTTCAGTCAGGACGAGAATACCTATTCCAATGCCTCTTTCGGCTATGTCGTCACGCCGATGCTGGCGGATATCGTCGCCATCCAGTCGCTGTACGGCACCGCCGCTACCCGCACGGGTGACGATACCTACCGTTTGAACAACGCTGACATCAAGGCCGGAACCGTCTTCGTGCCTGGCCTGGTGGGCACGATCTACGATTCAGGCGGCAACGACAGAATCGATGTCAGCGCCTATGGCGGGGCTCAGACGATCGATTTGAGAAGTGAAGCGTTTTCCAGCGTATACGGCGGTTTATCGAATGTTGCCATCGCGCGCGGTACGGTGATCGAGAGCGCCATCACCGGTGCAGGCGCGGATACGCTGATCGGCAATGCCCGTGATAACGTTCTCGATGGGGGCGCAGGCAACGACCAGTTGCAGGGCGGCGATGGCGACGATCGGCTGGTGGGTGGGTCGGGCTCGGACATCCTCAACGGCGACAACGGCATCGACACCGCTGTGTATGGCCAAACGGGGGCGCGCTACTTCGCACCCTACGATGCCGCGCTCGTGAGTGATGGCACCCTCAGCGTTCATGATGCGCAAACGTTCGATGTGGACACACTTTCAAGCGTCGAAAAGCTGGCTTTCAGCGACCGCACTGCCAATCTTGACGAGCTGCTCATGGCTTTTCGCAGCCGGTATGGCGCCTTCAACACCGAGAGTGACGCCACTGTTTCGTTGAGTTTCGGGATGGATACACATCACATCGCGCTCACCGAGGATCAGGCCGACGTTGCCAGGCTCTACTCACTGTTCGGTCGGACGCCCGATTATCAGGGTTTGAATCACTGGCTGACGCAGCAGGCGATGGGCACTTCGGATGCAGAGATTCGCGATGCCTTTCTGAATTCCACCGAAGCGATGCAGCGCTACAGCTTGCTGGGTGACAAGGATTTTGTCCTTGATCTCTATCAGACTGTATTGCATCGCACAGGTGAAGCATCAGGTGTGTCGTCCTGGAACGCGCTGCTGCAGGCGGGTGTGAGTCGAGCAACGGTCGCTGATGGCTTCCTGAATTCGCGCGAGAGCCATGACCTCTCCGAAGGCGAGACGGGGTTCATCAGGATCGTGGCTCATAACGCCTGGAACACTCTGGATATGGCAGTGGGTAAGGGGGTTGCCACCGGCACGGCGGGTGATGATCAGATCAGTGAGCAGGAGGTCATCCTCGACAGTCATGCGGTTTCGCACCTGGCTGGCAAGGCCGGTATCGACACCTTTATTTTCAACGACGCTGCATCGGCCTACACGATCAGCGCGCTCGACAACGACACCCTATCGGTCAGTCGTGCGACGGGAGCTGCTGCGCACTTCGACCTGAATGGCTTCAATGTTCTCGATTTCACAGATCGCGGACTGTTCGTTCTCGACTCGGCGCAGGCAAGCATTGGTCGTCTGTATACCATTCTGGGTCGTGCCCCCGACATCGAAGGCCTGAAGTCCTGGCTTTCCCAGAGCGCCTCAGGCGGAGCCGGTGCCCAGGTTGCGGATGGTTTTGTGCAATCTGCCGAATTCTCCCAAAGCCTGCCCAATGCCAGCAATGCAGCCTTTGTCGAAAAGCTGTATCACAATGTCCTCGACAGAGGCAGCGACGCTGGAGGTCTCGCTCATTGGGTCAACTTGCTGGACGCAGGTACGAGCCGTGGACAGGTCGCATTCACTATCGCCAACTCCGAGGAGTCTGCTGGACTGACACAAGGCGATGCCGGATTCATCCACCTGGTCGGTCATGCTGATTGGGCTTGAAGCACTAAACACCACGACGAGGTCAACGGCGCAGGCTAGGGATGCGGCAAGGTCAACGTCACCACGGCACCGCCCGCATTGCTGCGGTGCAGGACCGCGCCGCAGCGTTTGGCCAGTGCGCCGATCAGGCCTTGGCCACTGAGCTTGGGCGCGGCGGCGCCAGCATCGCTGAGCTGGGTTGCGGTAAAGCCCTGGCCACGGTCGCGTACCTTGAGTTGCAGCTCGCCGCTGGGCAGGCGCTTGAGTGAAAACTGGATCTGCGTGGTGGGCTGGCTGCCGTGGCGGATGGCATTGGCGACCAGTTCATTGACGATCAGGCCCAGGTCCGATGCCAGTTTGAAAGGCGCATAGGCGCTGTCGGCGTCGACACTGAAATGGATGCGGTCATTGCCTTCGGCTTCGATCGACGCCCTGATCAAGTGCGGCAGGTAATGGGCCAGGTCTACGGTGCCCGAAGCGCTGCGATACAGTTCGGCCTGCACCGTACCAACACCCTGAATGCGCGCAATGGCCGATTCGAGCAGTTGCCGCGCTTCGTCGCCCTGGGCGCGTAGCTTGGACATCTGCAAGAAGGCGATGATCAGTTGCAGGTTGTTCTTGACCCGGTGGTTGAGCTCGGAGACCAGGACGTCCTGATGGGCCTCGAGTTCTTTCTGTGCAGTGATGTCGGTGCAGCTGCCGAAGTAACCGGCGAATTCGCCCTGGCGGTAGAACGGTGCGCCGTGGTCGAGGAACCAGCGGTAGCAGCCGTCGTGTCGGCGCAGGCGGTAAGGCGTGCTGAAGGACACTCGGGCATCGAACGCCTGTTCATAATTGCGGGTGCAAAGATCCAGATCGTCGGGATGCACGTCGTCGCTCCAGCCGTATCCGCAGAGCTGCTTCTGCGTCTTGCCGGTGAAGTCGAGCCAGGGTTTGTTGAACCAGTCGCACTGCTTGTCGACACCGGCACGCCAGATCAGGACCGGCGCGTTGTCGGCCAACTCGCGGAACTCGGTTTCACCCAGTCCTGTTCCAGGGCGCAAGACATCCGTGGGTTCACTCATGTTTCTTTCCATATAGGCCGCGCGATTCGGTAAAGAGCTTCAAGGGCACTGGCAGCGGTCGGTTCAAGGGCAGTTCACCTTGAACCAGCGCATGCACGATGTGGGCGCTGCGTGACAGGTCATTGGGGCTGTAGGGCTTGGACAACAGCCCGAGCGCGTAGCCGCTGTTGGCCTTGGCCACGTCGATCTGGCCACTGACGAACAGCGAATGGATATTGAACTGTTCGTAGAGCGTCTGCGCCAAGCCTACGCCCTCGTCATGACCGTCCAGGTTGATGTCGACGAATGCAATGTCGATGCCATGGGTCTGCGCCAGCAACAGCGCTCCGGCCACGTCATACGCGGGGCCGATGATCTCGTGGCCATCTTCCTCCAGCGCTATCTCGGCCAACAGCGCCAAAATTGGATCGTCTTCTATCAACAGGATACGCATTGGGTCAACTCATTGTCTTCAAGGGCGCTTGCGCTCTTCCTTCTTGCAAAGCTTGTTCTAAGAGCACTGTGGCATCCGTGCGTTCAATCGCAGATCGTGGCATGCAGCCAAAGGCACCACGCAAGGCTGAAAAAATATCCTGAACTGTTGCGCGGCGCGCGCTTCTATCAATAGACCGTTTTGGTCGTCTACCCAAGAGCTCAGGCTCAACCTATTTCCGGAGTGTTTGATCATGTCTGATCAATCAATGAATGACAGTGCGTCGAGCCAGGAACGTCCCGCCAGCCGTGTGAGCGAGGGCTTGCCGTACCCATTGGGCGCGACCTGGGATGGGTCGGGCGTCAACTTTGCAATTTTTTCGGCCAACGCTACCAAAGTCGAGCTGTGCCTGTTCGACGCCGATGGCGTGGAAGAGATCGAACGCATCGCGTTGCCTGAATTCACCAACGAGATCTGGCACGGCTATCTGCCCGATGCGCGCCCGGGCACTCTGTATGGTTACCGTGTGCACGGTCCGTATGACCCTGCAAACGGCCACCGTTTCAATGCCAACAAGCTGCTGATCGACCCCTATGCCAAGCAGATTTCCGGCGAGCTGAAGTGGGACGATGCACTGTTCGGCTATATCGTTGGCCACGAAGACGGCGATCTGTCGTTCGACGAGCGCGACAGCGCGCCGTTCATGCCACGCTGCCGCGTGATCGACCCGGCCTTCACCTGGGGCAGTACGGCCAAGCCGAACGTGCCGTGGGAAAAGACCATTTTCTACGAAACCCATGTGCGCGGCTTCACCATGCGTCACCCCTCGGTGCGTGAAACCGAGCGCGGCACCTTCGCCGCCTTCCACGAAAACGATGTGGTGGAATACATCCGTTCCCTGGGTGTGACGTCGGTGGAGCTGATGCCAGTCCATTATTTCCTGGATGACAATCATCTGCTGGAAAAGGGCCTGCACAACTTCTGGGGCTACAACACCCTGGGCTTCTTTGCGCCCCATGCGCGCTACATGGCGGGTTCGTCGATCGGCGAGTTCAAGGTCATGGTCTCGCGCTTCCACAAGGCCGGCCTGGAAGTGATTCTCGACGTGGTCTACAACCACACGGCCGAAGGCAACGAGATGGGTCCGACCCTGTCGCTCAAGGGTATCGACAACGCCAACTACTACCGCCTGATGCCAGACGATGCGCGTTACTACATCAACGACACCGGCACCGGCAACACCCTGAACATGAGCCACCCCTGCGTCCTGCAGATGGTCACCGACTCCCTGCGCTACTGGAGTTCGGAAATGGGCGTGGACGGTTTCCGGTTCGACCTGGCGACCATTCTGGGCCGCGAAGCTCATGGGTTCAGCGAAGGCGGCGGCTTCCTCGACGCCTGCCGTCAGGATCCGGTGCTGGCCAAGGTCAAGCTGGTCGCCGAGCCTTGGGACTGCGGTCCGGGCGGCTACCAGGTGGGCAACTTCCCGCCGGGCTGGATGGAATGGAACGACAAGTTCCGCGACATCTCCCGCGCGTTCTGGAAGGGCGACGACGAGATGCTCGGCGATTTCGCGAAAATCTTCCTGGGCTCGGGCGACCAGTTCAACCGTCGCGGCCGCAAGCCGGCGTCGTCGGTCAACTTCATCACCGCTCACGATGGTTTCACCTTGAACGACCTGGTGTCGTACAACGAGAAGCACAACGAAGCCAACGGTGAAGACAACCGCGACGGTCACTCCGATAACCGCTCGTGGAACTGCGGTGTCGAAGGCCCGACTGACGATCCGGAAATCGTCGCTCTGCGCTACCGCCAGATGCGTAACCTGCTGGCGACGCTGTTCCTCGCCCAAGGCACCCCGATGCTGCTGGCCGGCGACGAGTTCGCGCGTACCCAGGGTGGCAGCAACAACGCCTATTGCCAGGACAGCGAGATCGGCTGGGTGGACTGGAACATCAGCGAGCAGAGCACCGAGCTGCAGGACTTCGTCAAGTACCTGATCGAGCTGCGCAACCGCTACCCGCTGCTGCGCCGCAATCGCTTCTTCACGGGTGCCTACGACGAAAGCCTGGGTATCAAGGACGTCAGCTGGATCCAGCCCAACGGCAGCGAAATGGGTGTTGAGCAGTGGCAGGACGGCAGCAACCGCTGCATGGGTATCCTGCTCGACGGTCGCACTCAGGCCAGTGGTATCCGCCGCGCCGGGGTCGACCATTCGCTGTTGATCGTGGTCAACGCGCACCATGACGTGGTCGGCTTCACCCTGCCGGAAGTACCGGAAGGCAAGCGTTGGATTCTGCAGTTGGATACCAACCAGACTGACTTCGAGGCAGGCGAGTCATTTGATTTCGGTACCGAGTACGCCGTCACCGGGCGTTCGGTGCTGATGTTCGAACTGGCCAAGCCATCGACCAAGAAGCGTCGTTAACAACGTAATACCCGAACGCCCCGATGCGGTCATCGACTGACCGCATCGGGGAGTTTGTCGTTGTGCCGTTTTGATTGCAAACGGGTGACAAGCCGCTGTAGACGCTAAGATGGCAATTTGCTAGCTTTCGAGGCAAGGGCGACTGCTCATGCAATCCGCCCCCATGCCTGTCGTAGAAAGAGCCTGTCGTGCGCCAGCATGATCTCTTCGACGATTCTCACCCTTACAGTCTGTGCACGCTTGTGCGCTGGATATTGCCACGATGTTGATCAGACGCCGCCCATCGCTCGCAGGTTTTGTCGGCCTGGCGTTCGGCTTGATCGCATTCTCGGCATTTTCTCTGTTGCGCTCGGAAATCCAGCGGCAGGAAACCCGCTTTTCGGAGTACGTGCAAAGCATCGCGAGCAGTGTGCGCAACCAGCTCGACACCAACGATGCGGTGCTGGCCGGGTTTGCCGCGTTCCTGCAGGCGGTCAAGCAGAGCGATACCGATGCGGCCGCTCGCTATGGCGCCGCCGTGCTGGCGGCCTATCCGCACATCTACATGCTGGAAGTGGCGCACAGTGTGCCTCAGGACGAGCAGTGCAATTTCGCGGCCCTGCTGCGGCGCACCTGGTTGCCGGATTTTCAATTGAAGGATTTCACACCGCCTGCCCCTGTGGTCGATTCCCGCAGTGGCATGAACACGACCTGGCCGATCCTCTTCATGTCGCCGCAGTTGCCGGAGACCAATGTGATCTACGGCGTGAGGCTCGAGACCGTCCCCTATCTGAGCGACGCCTTGGTGCGTATCCACCAGAGTTCCGTGCCGGTGGCGACGCCCGTTTTCGCTCTGTACGAAGGTGGCGATGCCTACATTCTGATGAAATCGGTGTTGCGCCCCGAAGAGGATGCTCAGAACACGCTGCCCAACTTCTTCGGCAGCACGATGGTAGCCATGCTGGTGATCAGGACCGACGCGCTGCTGGGGGCGATCGTCCGCCGCAACAGCGATCCGCGAGTGGCTGTCAGCGCACGGTTGCGCAGCGATGATCACAACACCCAGGTCGTGGCCATGGAGGCAGCGCCGAGCCGTTGGTGGGACGAACTGGTCTTGCCGCGGCTGACCGATGACGTATTCGTCGACAGCCCGACGCAACCGCTGTCCTTGACCTTCCAGCGACAACTGAGCCTGGCGGATGTGCTTGGCCCCGAAGTACTGGTGATCCTCAGCGTACTCCTGGCGAGCCTGGTACTGGTACCGCTGGTGCTGGTCAGGCATTTTTCGGCCATTGAGGCGGCTGCACTCGAACACGAGCGTTCGGCGTTCCTGGCGACCCACGACGTATTGACGCAGTTGCCCAACCGCTACCTGTTGGCGGATCGCTTCGCCCAGGCGCTGAGTCAGTGGACGGAGCAGGGCATTCCCTTTGCGGTGATGTTGATCGACCTCGACCACTTCAAGCAGATCAACGATGAACGAGGTCATGCGGTGGGCGATCAGGTCTTGCAGACGTTGGCCAAGCGCATGCGCGAGGCGATTCGCGACTATGACACGGTGGCGCGCTACGGCGGCGACGAGTTCGTGGCCTTAGTCTCGGACTTGGCCAACCCGGATAGCGTGATCCGCAAGGCGCAACAGCTGCTGCACGCAATCGAGCAGCCAATCGCCACCTGCGTAGGCCAGTTGTCGCTGTCGGGCAGCATCGGGATTTCCCTATGCCCTGTGCACGGGGAAGACCTCGATACGTTGCTCAAGGCGGCGGACAAGGCCATGTACCATGTCAAGCTTGAGGGTCGGCAGGGCGTGGCCATGGCGGGTGCGGCCTGAGCGGCAGTCTTCTTGAACCACCACGCGGCAAGCCCCTCGAATGCTCTATTGCGCGCCTTCCAGCCTGGAAGGCCGGTGTTCTGGAGGACGTGCCGTGCAACGTCGTCGTTTTCTCGTGGGCAGCGCCGTCGCCGCTGCCAGCATGCCCTTGTCATCAGTCGCTTTCGCCGCCCAGCCCGCGACCTTGCAGGTCCCCTCGGCGGCACCGGGAAGCGCTGTGCTGACCGTTGGATCATTGAGGATCGGCGAAGGCGCACCCAAGATCATCGCGTCCATCACCGCCTCAACCGACCGTGAAGCGCTTGATCAGGCTCGTGACATCGGCGCTGCGTCACAGGTAGACATGGCTGAACTGCGTTTGGATCATCATCCACAGGGCCACCTGGGCGAACGGATGAAGCCGTTGCTGGCTCGTCTGGTGGGTGTACTGGACGGCAAGCCTCTACTCGTCACTTGGCGCAGCAAGGAGGAGGGGGGTGAGCGTGAGCTGGCCGATGCCAGGTATTTCAACCTCTACGCCGAGCTGCTGCACACCGGTCATGTCGATCTGTTGGACGTGGAGATGATGAAGCCACAGGCGGCCGTCGAGAACATCGTCACGCTGGCCCATGAACGGGGTGCGGCGGTGGTGCTGTCCAACCATGATTTCAACGCGACACCCAGCCACGATGTGATCGTCGAGCGTTTGCGTCGGCAACAGACATTAGGCGCTGACATTCTCAAGATCGCCGTGATGCCCAACAGCAAGGCGGACGTATTGACGCTGATGGCGGCCAGTCAGCACATGCAGGCTCACTATGCCAAGCGTCCATTGCTGACCATGTCGATGGGGCCGTTGGGCGTATTGTCGCGGTTGGCGGGGCAGTTGAGCGGATCGGCCCTGACCTATGCCAGCCTGGGCCAGGCTTCGGCGCCGGGACAGCTGGAGGCTGCGGCGGTACAGAACGTATTGGACGTGGTGGAGCAGGGTTCGCAGAGCTGAAAGGAGCAGCTGGGGCGGACAGGGGCGCTCGATGAGCGCCCCGGCAGGAATCAGAAGACCAGCTTGAACAGGCCGATGACCACGACCAGGCCGATCAGGAAGATGATGCCGACGGTGCTGCCAAGAAACTTCAACATAGGGATGACTCACGGTAATGGGTTGTTACTGCTCTAGACAGCGGCTCGCAGTGCTCGTTTCATTTCATGTGACGCCAGTATCTTGTGCGTCGTTCGGCGGCTGGCAGGTGGCTAGGCATGTGCTCCGAGAATCCCTTGGCGAATGTCGTCGAACGCCACGACGCTGCGCTCCACGGCCTGGATCACAGTGGGCGCGTCCTTCCAGAGCGAATCGCTGACGGACTCGGAAAAGATCTCGAGCACGTACTCGCCTGCGTAGCCCACATCGACCAGACGCCGCAGAAGCGCTTGCAGGGGGATAGCGCCGTCGCCCACGGCACGTCGGTCGTGCAGCGATTGCGGACGGCGCCAGTCGGCCAGTTGCACGATGAACAGCTTGTCGGCATCGAGAGTGTCGAGCAGGCTGGGGTCCTGCCAGCTGTTGTACAGGTCCAGGCACAGGCCGAAGGCGGGCCGTGCGACGGCGTGGGCCATTTCACGGGCCTGACCGAAAGCGAACAGAATGGAATTCTGGTTCATCAATGAAGGCGCCAACGCTTCGAGTGCGATGAGCATCCCTTTCTCACTCGCGTGCTCGGCCAGTGTCCGGTAGTGCTCGACGCACTGTGTCCAGACCAATGCTTCATTGCCCTGCGCGTCGGCGCCGGTGTTGGTGACCAGTGCCAGGCCGGGAAAGAATTCGCTGAACAGATCGACCGAGTTCATCAGTTGCGCCAGACGCACGTCTGGGGCTTGCGGCTCGGGCGCTGAAGCTGAAGGGAAAATGGTCAGGGTGCGGGGCTGGATCGAGGTCACTCGAACGCCGCTGGCGCGCACGTGAGCCAATTGCTCCCGTGCGCGTGCGGGGTCTTCGGAGAGCTTCTTTTCTGCCAGTTCCAGGCCGCAGCCCAGACGCTGGCACAGTTGCAGGTCTTGTTCGAGGGTGAGGGGTTGGGTGGTGATCTGACTCAGTGCCAAGCGTTGCATGGTGACCTCTGTGCTGCTGCATGAAAGCCCAATCGCCGTGGGCCGGACAAAGCAAGGCCGAGCAGAGCTCGGCCTCGTGGTGCGGTGCTTCAGAGCGCGGGTACGACACCGGCGACAGGTTCTACAATGGGCGCTTCAATGGTCGGCGAGCCGGGTGTGAGAATGACCTTGCGGCAATCCTCTTCCTTCTTGTCGAAGATCTTGTAGCCTTCGACCGCCTGTTCCAGGGACATGCGGTGGGTGATGATCGTCTCGGGCGTCAAGCGGCCCGCTTCGATGTGCTCGAGCAGTTCGGGCAGGTAGCGCTGAACGTGAGTCTGGCCCATGCGGAAGGTCAAGCCCTTGTCGAACGCATCGCCGAACAGGAAGCCGTGGATGAAGCCGGCGTACACGCCCGGCACGCTGACCACGCCGCCACGGCGCACGGCCGCGATGCACTGGCGCAACGCCTTGCCGCTGCTGCCTTCAAGCTTGAGGGCGGCGAGCACGGTTTCGGTGGTGCTGCCCTTGGCTTCGAAGCCCACTGCATCCACAACGCCATCCACGCCGCGCGAGCCTGGCGTCTGACGGATGATGGTATCGGCTGGATCGTCGTCTTCATCGAAGTTGATCGGGATCACTCCATAGGCCTGTTGCGCATAGGCCAGGCGGTAGGGGTGATGGTCGACCATGAAGATGCGCTCGGCGCCCAGCATCCGCGCGACGGCAGCGCACAGCAGGCCGACCGGGCCAGCGCCGTAGATGGCGATGCTCGAACCCTTGCCGATCTCGGTGTTTTTCACGGCTTGGAAGGCAGTGGGCAGAATGTCCGACAGAAACAGCACTTTTTCATCCGACAGGGTGCCAGGCACCTTGAACGGGCCTGTATTGGCCTTGGGCACGCGCACGTATTCGGCCTGGCCGCCGGGCACGCCGCCGTACAGATGACTGAAACCGAACAGCGCTGCGCCCGATGGAATCGACTTCTTGTTCAAGATCGCACCGCGACCGGTGTTGGTGGTTTCGCAGGCAGCGAACAGATCGATGTTGCAGAAGAAGCAGCTGCCGCAGGCGATGACGAAAGGAATGACCACGCGATCGCCCGGGCTGACCGCGGTCACCGCTGAGCCAACTTCTTCGACGATGCCCATGAATTCGTGGCCGAAGATGTCGCCGTGTTCGACCGTGGGAATCTTGCCTCGGTACAGGTGCAGGTCCGAGCCGCAGATGGCGGTGGCCGTGACACGCAGGATGATGTCGTCGGCATCCTGAAGCTCTGGATCGGGAACCGTGTCGACTTTGACGTCGTGAGCGCCGTGGTAGGTGAGTGCTCTCATTGTTCGCGTAGCCTCTTGATCGGAATCGGGGGGTGTAAGTAGCAGAGGTATACGAAACACGGGAAGTTCAAGCCGATGTGTCCAATGGGCTCGCCGGATCGGGTCGACACACTGGTCACGTTCCGCTCTGAGTGGCGCAGGCGTGCCAGCGATCGCGGCCTTTGTGTTTGGCGGTGTACAGGCAGGCATCGGCGGTTATCAGCATTTGCGCGGCCGTGACCCATTCCACTGCCGGCTGGGCGGCGGTGATGCCGGCGCTGACCGTGACGTGCCCCGCAGGATGATCCAGGTGTTCGACGCCCAAGTCGCGAATGGCCTGCAGGATCGCCTCGGCAACCACGCCTGCGCCTTCCAGATCGGTACCGGGGAGCAGCACGGTGAACTCTTCGCCACCATAGCGCACGGCCAGGTCGGTAGGGCGCTTGAGCACCTTCACGATGGCGTCGGCCACCTGGCGCAGGCAGCGGTCGCCGGCTGCATGGCCATAGCGATCGTTGTAGCGTTTGAAGTAGTCGACATCGAGCATGATCAGCGCCAGCCAGCCGCGCTGTCGCCGAGCGCGGCCGATTTCGGCCCCCAGGGCCATGTCCAGCCGCCGCCGATTGCCCAGACCGCTGAGGCTGTCGGTCAGCGCCATGTCACGCATGATCTGATGGGCCTGACGCAGTTCCTCCTCGATGGCGATGCGTTCGCGCAACTGCTTGAGCACGATCATGCCGAAGCCGCTCAAGCCGGCGATCAGCACCAGCAGCACCAGGCCGGTCTTGAGCAGGTCGCGCCGCCAGGGGCCGATGTAGGACTCGCGCGACAGCCCGGCTTCCACCACCAGCGGATAGCTGGTCAATGCGCGGTAGGCATACAGGCGGTAGGTGTTGTCGACCACCGCCTTGACCTCGACCACGCCTTCGTCGGCCACCGGCAGATAGCGTTTGAAGATCTCGCTGTCTTCCAGGGTCTTGCCCAGCACCGGCGCAAGGAACGGGCGCCGCACCAGGATCCGGCCGTTGCGCAGCGCCAGGACCAGCGCGCCGCGATCGTCGATCTTGAAGTCGCCATAATAGTCGACGAAGTAGCTGACCCGAATCGTTCCCAGCAGCACCCCGGCGAAGCTGCCGTCCGGGTTATTGAGTCGGCGCGAGATCGGCAGGATGTATTCGTCCGTCGAACGGCTGCGCACCACGTCGCTGATGCGCACGTTCGGATCGGTGTGGGTGCGATGGTAGTTGAAGTAGTCGCGATCGGCGTTGTTGGCCGCCTCTGGCGTACCGGTCTTGTCGGTCACCACCCATTGTCCGCTGGCGTCGTAGATGAACAGCCCATGCAACTGCGGCATGATCCGCGCCTGTTGCTGCATCAGCGCATGAATGCGCGGCACGTCCATGTTCTGCAGGCCGTCACCTTGCACGCGCTCGGCCAGGGCGTCGGTCAGTACGTCGACTTGGCGAATCGCATCTTCGGCATGCTGGGCCGTGGCTCGAGCCAGGTTGGTGACCGAATCGCGTGCGGTGGCGAACGCCTGCTGGTAGTCGCGCCAGGCGCGCCAGCCTTCGACGCCCACGAAGGTGAAGATGACCAGCACGATGAACGTTACGGTGAGACGAAACAGGGCCGAATTGCGCCCGGCGTGCCGAGATAATGGCTCGGCGCTTTCGTCGCTCGTGGCATGTAGCGGATTGCGTCCTGGCATGAAAGGCCTCATGGCTGCGCTCTGTCGCGGCGCGAGGTGTCCTGTGCTGCATTTTCGACAATGCGGTAAATGAGCGTGTCAGTGGCAGACTAGCTCAGCGGTATCGAGGTCGGAAGGTTGGGAGGGTTCAATGGTGCAAACAGTGGACGAGTGAGACTCTTCCGGGAGACTGAGGGGGCTGCGTGGGCAACCCCCTACAGGGTCATGCAGATGCGGCTGACACGGCAGGCGCGCGGCGAAGCGGAGATCGTGCGACTCAATGCGCTGCTTCGGTCCCTGCTTCTTCGCGCGCCTGTTGGCCGGACGGTCTCCAGCGCACATCGGTAATCCCATACTGCTCGGCTTTGGGCTTGCTAACCTTCTGCACCCGTTCGCGGCCGAACTTGGGGATGACACCGACCCCTGCGTCACAGCTCGCCCAATGCCAGGCATCGGCATTGTTCAGCGTGGGTAGACGAATGATGAACGACTTTTCCGCTCCATGGAGCCTGTAGTCAATGATGAACAGCGTTGGGTTCGGCATGGTGATCTCCTGCGTTGACTCATCATTGAGTTGTGACACGCAGGAAAGATTCAGAAAATGTGCAGGACGGCGACGAGTTGCCGCATACTTGGCAAGCCCTCTGCAATCAGGTGCGGGCGGCCCATTCGATGTCGGGCATCACTTCCAGCGGCGCATGGGAACCCTTGCCGCGAATTTCATTGACCGCATGCAGCACCAGCAGCCGAAACAGAATGATGTCTTCGTATTCACGCGGCGAAAGACTGCGCTCTACATGGGCTGGAACGTTGGGGTCGGTCAGCGTCAGTTTCAGCAGGCCATCGTGCAGTTCGGTTTCGTGTTTCAGGGGCGGGTCGAGCCCGGCGAGTACCGTTTCGATGGAAGCCATGGAATCACCCTTGACGGACGGTGTTGAGGAGGCAGTGAGGAAACGGGCAAAACGCCCGGGGCTGTAAGAGCTATAGCTGATAGTGGCTGAAAGCGCCTGTTCAATGCCATCAGTTTTTCAACTTCCCTTTGCGCATTTTCATCGCTACACCGTTGGACATCCAAAAGTGTTTTTCGATGCCTTGGCCGATGCTTTTGAGTAAGCTGGCCGCACTTGCAATGGACGCAATGGAGGCTGGGCACTGATGACCGAAGACCAGGCCAACTACAAGCGGTTGCTGACGCTGATAGAGGGCGCCCAATGGCAAGCCTTCACCAGTGAGGACGGCTTTGCTCTGCGCGCCTTGCTGCTGGTGGGCTATATCGTGACCACGGTGACCGGGGACGGTCGCATGCGCCTGGCTCTCACCGTCAAGGGCACGCATTATCTCAATGCGCTGCGCAGCGAGCCGTGATCGACGCAGACCTCCTTTTCACCCCCCGATGTGCTTAAAGCGCTCGCGCGAACGTCAATCCTCCCCAATGGCCACCCCAGGTGGGGCCTCGTTATCTGCCAGTCCGGGAGTGCCGCCCGGGCGTACCGCTTTTCAAGGATGTGTTTCATGCCGCAACCGTCTGCGTCCCGTCTTCGCGTCCGGGACCGTCTGCATTGCCTTTCCACCTGTATCACGCCTCGCGCGCCGGCATGGCCAGTGCTGGGCCTGGCCGCCTTGTTTGGCGCCCCCAGCGCCGCCCTGGCGGCGCAGGTGATGGAGTTGCAGGCCGTGGAAGTCAGCGAGGCACGCCTGAGCGAGATCGACGAAGCCGACCTGGCACTGCGTTCGGTGCCAGGCGCCAGCAACCTGATCGACACTGCCGCCGTCGGGCGCGGCAGGCTCTCGGGCAACGAGGATCTGTTCAGCAACCAGGCAGGTATCTACGCCCGCGCCGCCAACAACGAGGGCGCGAAGATCTCCATTCGCGGTTCGGGTATCAATCGTGGGCCGGGGGCGCATTCGTCGGGGCTGTACCAGACGTTCGATGGCCTGCCGCTGACCGGTCCGGGCGGCACGCCTTACGAATTGCTGGAGCCCTTGTGGCTGAGCCGGGTGGAGGTTCTGCGCGGGGCCAATGGTTTCGATCGCGGCGCGCTGGCCTTGGGCGGTGCCATCAACTATGTGACGCACACCGGATACGATGCCCCCAAGTTGCAGCTGCGCTACGAGGTCGGCAGTCATGGCTACAGCAAGCGTCAGATCAGTTCTGGCCAGGTGCTGGGTGATGCCGATTACTATTTCAGCGTGACCGATTCCAGCTACGACGGCTTCCAGGATCAAAGCGCAGGTGGCAGCCGTGGTGCGGCAGGCAACTTCGGCTACCGTTTCAGTCCGCAGTTGGAAACGCGCTTCTTCTTCCGCTATCGCGAGACCGACAACGACACCCCGGGCAAGCTGACGCGGGCGCAGATCGCCCATGATCCCCGCGCGGCCAACGCCTTGAACCTGGCACGCGATTCCAAGCGCATTCAACCGGGCAGTACCTGGCTGGCCAACAAGACCACCTGGCACCTGGACGACGATGCCCGCCTGGAAGCCGGTCTGGTCTATCACGACTATCCGATGGACCTGCGCGAAGGCACCAACCGCATGAAGGTGGCCTACACCGATGTCAGCGGCACCTTGAACTATGTGCGCCAGGACGTGCTGCTCGGCCATGCCAGCAAAACTACCGTGGGGTGGCGCAGCACCAAGGCATTGCCCAATTCCGGCGTGTCGGAATTCGTCCGGGTACCGGTCGGCAACACGGCCGGGTATGCGCCCGGCACCCGCACCCGGGACTACAGCTATCAAGGCTCCGACCATACGGTGTATATCAGCAACGAGCTGGAACTGGTGCCCGATCTCTGGCTCACCACGGGGCTAGCCGCGCTGTACACCCGTCGCGAGACGGAGGTCAGCTACCCGGTGACCCATGACCGGGTCAGCCAGCACGCCTGGGACTACGCGCCCCGCCTGGGTTTGCGCTACGACTACAGCCCGAAGGTGCAGGTGTTCGGCAACCTCAGCCGTTCGGTGGAACCGCCACACCCCTGGTCGATGATCTGGGGCTCCAACCGCTACTTCGCGCCGGGCAGCGGCGCGGCGACGGGTTTGCAGAGCAATGGCGTGGAGCTCGACAACCAGAGCGCGACCACTCTGGAGCTGGGTGGGCGTGGCGATGCCTGGTTCGGCCGCTGGGATCTGGCCTGGTATTACTCGCAGGTCCGCCATGAGCTGCTCAGTGTCGAAACCCAGGCCGCCACGGCCACCACCTCGCAGGTGATCGGCGAGGCGAATGCCAGCCCGACGGTCCATCAGGGCGTCGAGATGGCCCTGGATAGCCCATTATGGGAGGGGCAGCAGGCCGGACGTCTGGGTTTGCGCCAGACCTACACCTACAGCGATTTCCACTACCGTGACGACGCGCGTTTCGGCAATAACCGGCTGCCTGGCCTGCCTCAACATTACTATCAAGCCGAATTGCGCTACGACCACCCCAGCGGCGTCTACACCGGTTTCAACGTGCAGCACGCCTCGCGCATCGCCGTGGACTACGCCAACTCCTACCATGCGGCGGCCTACACCCTGTTCGGCGCCAGTCTGGGCTACTCGGCGCCGGATGAAAGCTGGCAGACCTGGGTGGACCTGCGCAACCTGACCAACAAGCGTTACGCCAGCACGGTCACCCCCGGCTACGACGACCAGGGCCGTGATGTTGCACGTTCCACGCCGGGCGATGGCCGGGGTGTCTACGCCGGCGTCTCGTGGAGCCTGCGCTGAGCAGCCGATGAGCAGCCGGCCGGCGTGACGCCACGGGTGGGCCGGTTGCGTTAAGATGGCGGTCTATCCGTCTTGGCAGAGCGCAGCAGTGATTCTCAACAGCCTGGTTTTCTTCATCACTCTGGCGGCCATGGAAGGCGTTGCCTACCTGGCCCACAAGTACCTCATGCATGGCTGGGGCTGGGGCTGGCACCGCTCCCACCACGAGCCGCGCACCGGCTGGTTCGAGAAGAACGACCTGTATGCGGTGGTGTTCGCGGGGCTGGCGATCGTGCTGATTGCCCTGGGGACCCAGGGTCTGCATCCGCTGGAATGGATCGGCGCCGGCATGACCGCCTACGGCGCGTTGTACTTCGTCGTCCATGACGGTCTGGTGCATCGGCGCTGGCCATTCCATCTGGTGCCGCGCCGCGGTTACCTCAAGCGCCTGTACCAGGCGCACCTGATGCACCACGCGGTCGAGGGCAAGGACCGCTGCGTGTCCTTCGGCTTTCTGTTCGCGCCGTCTACGACGCGCTTGCGCGCTCAGTTGCGGGCGTTGCACCAAGGGCCTCTGCGCAAGGCGGACGAGGCCGGTTCCACAGCTGAGTCGAACGCTTCGGCCACTGCCGCCAGCGAGCGCTGACCGCACGCCACCATCCCTGGCTGACCGCTGCCAGCTTTTCGGCCTTGGAGGTCGAGACACGGGTGTCCCAGGCATGACTGCCTGCCGCAACCACCTTGACCCCGATCTGCCGGTACACGGCCGCCGCAGTCGCCACGGCCCAGGCCGAACGCCAGGGCAAGGCGGCCAGGCCCGCCTGGGCGCTGGCGTAGTAGGGCTCGGCCAGGTCAACCAGACGCCGCGCCAACACCGCCACCGCCGGCCGATGCTCGGGCGCCGCCAGGTCCTGCAGCGGAATGTTCAGTTCTTCCAGCCACTGCGCCGGCAGATAGCAGCGACCGATGCGCGCATCCTCGACGATATCGCGGGCGATGTTGGTCAACTGAAACGCCAGCCCCAGATCGCAGGCGCGATCCAGGGTACGCGGGTCATGGGTGCCCATGACCCGCGCCATCATCAGACCAACGACGCCTGCGACGTGGTAGCAATACTGCAGCGTGTCGTCCTGAGTGTGATAACGGCGGTCCAGCACGTCCATTTCGAAGCCGGCCAGATGCTCCAGGGCATTGTGCTCGGGAATGTCGTGCTCGCGCACCACTTCGGCGAACGCGGCGAAGGCCGGCTCGCTCGCGGGCACGCCTGCATAGACCGCATGGGTCTGGGCCTGCAGCAGCGCCAGGCGGCGCTGTGCCTCCTGCGGGGTGATCGACACGGCGTCGTGACCGGCCTGCTGACCATCGATCACATCGTCGCAGTAGCGGCACCAGGCGTACAGCATCACCGCGCTGCGCCGGGTGCGTTCGTCGAACAGCTTGGCGGCTGCGGCGAAGCTTTTCGAGCCTACCGCGATGCTCCGTTCGGCATGCTCGCGCAGCGCCGGATCCGGCGCCGAGGTGCTCATGGATGCAGGTCCGCGATCATCAGCCCGGCGGTCGCCTTGGCCGAACCGATTACGCCCGGTACGCCGGCGCCGGGGTGGGTGCCGGCGCCGACCAGGTAGACGTTGTTCAACTGCGCGTCGCGGTTGTGCGGGCGGAACCAGGCGCTCTGCTGCAGCACCGGCTCCAGGGAAAACGCCGAGCCCAGGTGCGCGTTGAGCTCGGTCTGGAAATCATCCGGGGTGAAGATACGGCAGGTCACCAGATCCTCGCGCAAGCCAGGAATGTAATGCTCTTCCAGGTATTCGAAAATGCGGTCGCGGTACAGCGGCCCCTGCACCGACCAGTCGATGGCGGCGTTGCCCAGGTGCGGTACCGGCGACAACACGTAGTGGCTGGAACAGCCCGGCGGCGCCAGGCTGGGATCCGTCACACAGGGCGCGTGCAGGTACAGCGAGAAGTCCGAGGCCAGTTCGGCGCCGTTGAAGATTTCGTGGATCAGCGCCTGATAGCGCGCACCGAAGCACACCGTGTGGTGCTGCAACTGCGGCTGCGGGCGTTTCAGGCCGAAATGGATGACGAACAGCGAGTTGCTGAAACGTTTGCCCTTGAGCCGCTTGCCCTCGCGTTTACCGCGAGGGTGTTTGCCCAGCAGGTCGGCGTAGGTGTGCACCACGTCGGCGTTGGACGCCAGACAATCGGCGCGCCAGCTGCGACCGTCACGGGCATGCACCGCCGTGGCGCGATCGTTCTCGACGTCGATGCCGGCCACTTCCGCGTTCAACTCCAGGGTGCCGCCCAGGTCCTGGAACAGCTTGACCATGCCTTGCACCAGCGCCCCCGTCCCGCCCTTGGGAAACCACACACCCCATTCGCGCTCCAGCGCATGGATCAAGGTGTAGATCGAAGAGGTGGCAAACGGGTTGCCGCCCACCAGCAAGGAGTGAAACGAGAACGCCTGGCGCAACTGATCGTGTTCGATGAAGCTCGACACCATCGAATACACGCTGCGCCAGGCCTGCAGGCGTGCCAGTTGCGGTCCGGCCTGAAGCATGTCGCGAAACGACAGGAACGGTACCGCACCCAGCTTGAGGTAGCCTTCCTTGAACACCGCCTGGGAGTAGGCCAGGAAGCGCTGGTAGCCGGCCACGTCCGGTGGGTTCAGGGCATGGATCTGGCGGTCCAGTTCGGCCTGGTCGTTGGCGTAGTCGAACTTCGTGCCGTCTTCCCAGCACAGGCGGTAGAACGGCTTGACCGGGAGCAGGTCAACGTAGTCGGCCATGCGTTTGCCACTGAGGGTGAACAGCTCTTCGATGGCCGTGGGGTCGGTGATCACCGTCGGGCCGGCATCGAAGGTGAAGCCCTGGTCGCGATACACATAGGCTCGTCCCCCGGGCTGGTCGCGCTTCTCCAGCAGGGTGGTGTGGATGCCTGCGGCCTGCAGGCGGATCGCCAGGGCCAGGCCGCCGAAGCCTGCGCCGATGACAATGGCGGTTTTAGCTGGATTCATGTGGGTTCTCGAACTGCCGGGGAGAAGATCTGAGGGCGGCGCGCACGGCCTCGTCGACGGGCACGGGTGGCTTGCCGACGAGAATGCGGGCGCGGTCACGCCAGTGGTTTTGGCCTGCGTAGAAACGGCTGATCAACGCGGGCGACAAGCGATAGAAACGCTGCATGACCCGCCAGCGGTCCTGGGGCCTTCCGGCGAGGAACAACATGCGGTTGAGCAGACGGTAGAAACCTTGGTCGTTCCACTGCTGGCGGGCGTGGTCGCGGATGCCGGTGAACAGGCGGTCGGCGTCCATGACCGGCTGTTGCGCCAGCCACTGGGCCAGGCGCACCGCGTGGGGCAACGAATAGCCGGTGGTGCAGTGAAACAGGCCGGCGCGCAGGCCGGACAGCGGCTGGCCAGACGCTTGCTGCCAGAACGCCTCGAAGTCGCCGGCCAGGGTAATCGGCAGCACGCCCTGTTCTTCGCGCAGGCACTCGGCGACCGTCCAGCCTTGCCAGCGCACGTACTCGCCGATGTGCTCGCGCAGCTGCTCGGTGCTCAGGGTATGGCGATCTACATAGTGAGTGTCTTCCACCAGCACGGTATCGGCCGAAAAGGGCAGTACATAGACGAAGCGGTAGCCATCACCCTGATCCACCCGGGCGTCCATGATGATCGGCCCGAGCAACCCGTGCGGCTGCTCCAGTCGCAGCAATTGGCCGACGAACGCCTGCTGGCCGAGCACGAGGTGTGGGCTGGGCCTAACCCCGCGACCGTCGATGACCGCACCGGCCTCCAGCATCTCGCCACTGGCCAGGCGCACGTGGCGCGGGCCCAGTTCGGTGATGGTTTCACCCAGGCGCAGTCGGTCGCCCAACGCCTGGGTGATGACTTCGGCGAAGCGCTCGCTGGTGATGCTGGCGTAGCCACTGTCGAGCACCCGAGAAACCTGGGGGAAATGCACCTGGTAGCTGGACCAGCGCTTGACCACCAGCGGCTCGATCCAGTGATGCTGCTCGGCGGTGAGGTCGCCATCGTGAAAGGACCAGGTATGGTTGCCCCCCAGACTCTGCTGCGCCTCGATGCACAGGATGTTCAGCTCCGGACGCGCCTGGCGCAGGCGCCAGGCGATCAGGCCATTGGCCAGGCCGGCGCCGGCCAGGATCAGGTCGTACGTCATGCCAAGGCTCCGGCCAATACGGGCTGTCGTGTGTTTATTGCGGTTTCGATGATGTCGGCTGCCGTCAGCGTGCCGCCTGCGCTGGCCAGTTCCGCGCTCAAGCGAGCAAAGGGCTGGGTCGACAGGGCCAGGACATCACCCAGCGCCTGGGCGATGCGCGGCGAGCGGGCGCGGCGATGCAATTGCAGGCCCAGGCCATGATGGCGGACCCGCGCGGCCACGCCGGGCTGGTCGAAGGCGATGGGCATCACCAGCATCGGGGTGGTGCTGGCGATGGCATCCATCACGGTGTTCAGTCCGCCGTGGGTGACCACTGCATCGGCCTGTTCCAAGGCCCACTGTTGCGGGGCGAAATCGGTGACCCAGGTGGCGCCGAGCGCAGCCAGGCGTTTTTCGGCCGCTGCATCGAGCAAGCCGCAGTGGGCGATCAGCAGTTGGGCATCGAGTTGCCGGCAGGCCTTGGCGATCTGTTCGAACATGCCCAGACGCTGGCCCTGCAGGGTGCCCAGGCTGGCGAAGACGAACGGGCGCTCTGGGTTGATCGACCAACTGCCTCTGGTGGCCGCAGTGGCGGTGCGCAGCGGACCGACCGCGTGCAGATGCGGCGGCGCAGCCTGGCGCGGGAAGTCGAAGCCCGCCAGCGTCTGGCTGATCTGCGCCAACGGCGAAAGGCACTCGTGCAGAGCGCTGCGCGGCGCCAGTCCGAGGGCTTTCGCGGCGCCCTGGATGGCGCGGGCATGGGGCTTCATCAGCCAGTCGTAGACCTGGGTGCTGCCGCGGTACATGTGCAGGCTGCGCTCATCCGTGTCGTAGGCGAACGGCATCACTGGCAGCGGCAGGCCCGGCTCGCGGTTGACCGGCAGGGCGCAGGCGATCGAGACGAAGGGCAGCCCCAGGCTTTCCGCGACCAGGCCACCGCCCGCTTCCATCTGATCGCACAGCAGCGCGTCGACACCGTGCTGCTCCAGTACAGCCGGCAGTTCGTCGCAGAACATGCGTGTAGTAGCCGCCAACTGTTCGATGATCTGTCGCAGGCCCCAGGGTGTGCCGGGGCTGGCCGCCAGGCGCAGACTGCGTTGCAGGCTGCCGGGCGGGTGGCTGGCGGCGCCCAGCACGCAATAGCCGATGCCGGGGGCCGTGACCCAACGCGCCGCGTCGGCCTGGTGAAAGAAGGTGACTCGATGACCGCGCTGCATCAGCTCTTGGGCCAGCGCCTGCAACGCGTGGAAATGACTGTAATAGGCGGGTGCGACAACGCCGAAATGACTCATCGAGGCAGAGCCTGCGGATCGAGCAGACGGGCATGGCGCAGCCCCGCCAGATTGGCCGAACCGGTGCAGAAACAGGCCACGCGAAGCTGGCGAATGACCACTTCGAAGTGTTCGATCACAGCTTCCGTGGACAGCGTAGCGCCCGGCAACACACTGGCGGCCTGACCGACGAGGTCGGCACCGAGGCGGATGGCCTTGGCCGCATCGACGCCATCGCGCACGCCGCCCGAAGCGATCAAGCGTACGTCGGGCAGCGCCTGACGGACCGTCTGCACGCAGGTGGCGGTGGGAATGCCCCAGCCGGCGAAGGCCATGGCCACCGCGCGGTCCGCTGCCCGGGTTGCGCGTTCGCCTTCGACCGCAGCCCAACTGGTCCCGCCCGCACCGGCCACATCGATGACCTGCACACCGGCCTCGACCAGGGTTTGCGCCACGCTGGCGGAGAGCCCGGCACCGACTTCCTTGATCACCACCGGCACCTTGAGCACCGTCACCGCCCGGGCGATCTGCGCGAGCACGCCGCGCCAGTGACGGTCACCTTCGGGCTGAACGGCCTCCTGCAGCGGGTTGAGATGGATGATCAAACCGCTGGCTTCCAAGGTGTCGACCGCGCGCTGGGCCAGGTCCATGCCACCGTTTTCGAGCAACTGCGCTGCACCGATGTTGGCCAGCAGCGGGATGTCCGGGGCGATGCGCCGCAGCTCGCGGGTGAGCCCCTGGTCGTTGCCGGTCTGCAAACTTACACGTTGCGAACCCACTCCCATGGCAATGCCCAGGGCCTGCGCCGCTTCGGCCAGATGCCGGTTGATCGCGACGGCACGAAAGGCGCCGCCGGTCATGGAGCTGATCAGCAACGGCGCCTGCAGGTCGATGCCGAGCAGGGAACTGCGCAGGTCAATGTCTGCAAGGTCCAGCTCAGGCAAGGCACAATGCTCGAACTGAATAGTGTCCCAGCCCGCGCCCATGCGCGTGATCGCCCTGAGCGGATCCAGGACGATATCCAGATGGTCATCCTTGCGTCGACTCAACTCGTCGGGCTTCATGTCAGCTCCATTGCTCAGGATCATTTACGGCTGCCTGCGGTCTGTCCATGGTAGAGAGTTGTACGGCGCGCTCATATTCGCATAACGTATGTCCATCTTCACAGGCTCAGGCACCGGCGGTGAGCAGTCGTTCCTTGTTTGCGAACGTTTCCGCCCGGGCCGAACCCTGCCGAAATCTCGTCCCCGGCTGCCCCGCAGGACTCGAAACAAGAATAGAGGGAACGATGACAGCTGATACGCCCGCGACCAGCGATACTGGTTTTACCGAGCACATGGCCTTGCTGCGCTGCACCATCGAAGCGCGGCTGGACGCCTTGCTGCCCGTGGCGAGCAACGAGCGCGATCTGGTGGCCACGGCGATGCGCGACGGTGCCCTGGCGCCGGGCAAGCGGATGCGTCCGATCCTGTTGATCCTGGCTTCGAACGGGCTGGGCGCCAGCGACCAGGCGGCGCTGGACCTGGGCTGCGCCGTGGAGATGGTGCACGCCGCGTCCCTGGTGCTCGACGACATGCCTTGCATGGATGACGCGAAGCTGCGACGCGGTCGCGTCACCACGCACCTGGCCTTTGGTGAAGACGTTGCCATTCTGGCCGCCGTGGCCCTGTTGTCACGGGCCTTTGCGGTGGTAGCGGGGATCGAAGGGCTGAAGCCGTTGATTCGCACGCAACTGGTGGAGATCCTGGCCAACGCCATCGGTGCTCATGGCCTGGCACGTGGTCAGTTGCAGGATCTGCGTGACGGGCTGCATCCGCGAACCGCCGAAGAGATCGCCGCCACCAACAATCTGAAAACGGGCGTGCTGTTCAGCGCGATCATGGACATGGCCTATCTGATCAGCGATGCGCCACCGCCCACGCGCGCCGTGCTGCAGTGTTTCGCCCTGGAGCTGGGGCAGGCGTTCCAGCTCTACGACGACCTGCATGATCGCAGCCCGGACATGGCGAAAGACCTGGGCAAGGACGACGGCAAGTCGACCTTCATGGCCCTGTGCGGGGAAGATGAAGTGAAGCGGCGTCTGCAGGAGCATCTGGACAAGGCCCGCGCGTGCCTGGCCGATGCCTATGCGCAGGATCATCATATCAGCCGTTTTCTGCAGCTGATCTTCGTCAAGGCCGCGACCTGCGCCTGAGCGTTCGCCTTTCGGCAGCGTCGCTTTTCCACATGACAAATCAAAAGGGCATCAAGCTGACTTGATGCCCTTCGCAACGACGCGTTCTTACGAGGCGGCGTGCGGATTGCTGCCTTTCTCGGCATCATGTTTCTTCGCGGCTTCAACGCCCGAGCTGCTGAGCTTGATCGGGTATTCCAGCGCCGGTTCATGGTCCTCGACCGTTACCGGCTTGCCCTGGATCAGACCTCTTTCCTGCAGCGTCTTGATCATCCCCGCGACGGCCTTTTCACCGCGATAGTTGTCGAGGATTTCCTTGCCCAGGCCATGGGGATGCGCGTGCAGCAAACGGGTGAGTACTTCGTGCTCGAGTTCGACGTTGCTCATGAATGCCTCTCTGGCTGCTGAATGAAAATGCATCGCTTACAGGGTTGTGACTCAGCCTGGCGCGAGAGATTCCTTGCGTCTGCACAGGGCACGGTGAATCGGTTGGGCGAAAAATCAAACTTTTGCGCCGGCAGGGAAGTCGACTTTCCACACTGTGTCGTTTCGGCAACGAGGTACAGCCTCTGTCGAATCGGCCAAGGTTTTCCGTCAACTTTCGAGGTACACATGGCCAACTATCCAACTCCGCCGTTCGAGCCGCAGCAGCAATCGGTGCCGGGCACGCAGTCGAAGATGAATCCGCTGCCCGACTGTGGCGAAACCAGCTACAAGGGCTCGGGCCGGATGGCCAACAAGGTCGCCCTGATCACGGGCGGTGACAGCGGTATCGGTCGCGCCGTGGCCATTGCCTACGCCCGTGAAGGCGCCGATGTGGTGATCTCCTACCTCGACGAGCACGAGGACGCCAAGGACACGGCACGCTACGTCGAGGAAGCCGGACGCCAATGCCTGCTGTTGCCGGGCGACCTGGCCGAGCGGGATCAGTGTCTGGCGATCGTCGAGAAGACAGTCGAGCGTTTCGGTCGCATCGACGTGCTGGTCAACAATGCCGCGTTCCAGATGAGCCACGAATCCCTGGACGAAATTCCGGACGAGGAGTGGGTGCGCACTTTCGATATCAACATCACGGCGATGTTCCGCATCTGCAAGGCCGCAGTACCGCACATGCCGTCGGGCGGCTCGATCATCAATACCAGCTCGGTCAACTCGGACATGCCCAAGCCGACCTTGCTGCCCTATGCCACCACCAAGGGCGCGATTGCCAACTTCACCGCCGGGCTGGCGCAGTTGCTGGGCAAGAAGAACATTCGTGTGAACAGCGTGGCACCGGGTCCGATCTGGACGCCGCTGATCCCGGCGACCATGCCGCCGGAAGCGGTGAAGACCTTTGGCGAGGAGACACCGTTGGGTCGTCCGGGCCAGCCGGTCGAGGTGTCGCCGATCTATGTGCTGCTGGGGTCGGATGAGAGCAGCTACATCTCCGGGTCGCGCTATGCGGTGACTGGGGGCAAGCCTATTCTGTAAGGCAGTGGCGGCCTCTTCGCGGGCAGAGGGCTCGCCGCCCGCCCCGCTCCCACAAAGACCCAAGTCCACACGGGATCCCTGTGGGATCGGGGCGGGC
>NZ_JASCPM010000023.1:0-76249 GCF_029960215.1 Pseudomonas sp. PS01301
CCCGAACTCAGCAGTGAAACGATGCATCGCCGATGGTAGTGTGGGGTTTCCCCATGTGAGAGTAGGTCATCGTCAAGATTCAATTCCGAAACCCCTATCTGCGTGAGCAGGTAGGGGTTTTGTCTTTTCCGCATCTCGCGTTTCCAATCGTTATCCTTCATTTTTTGCCAGTGTTCGAAGCTTACGGGCATGGCTATCATTGCGGCCTTACCACAGGCGCCGAGTTGGCTATGTCACCATTACTGGATTTGCTTAAAGACGGTCAGTTTCACTCGGGCGAAGTACTTGGTGAAGTCCTGGGGGTTAGCCGTAGCGCTGTGTGGAAACAGCTTCAGCAATTGCAGGCAGAGCTTGGCATCGAGGTGCACAAGGTTCGTGGCAAAGGTTATCGTCTGGCTGACCCGATCTCTTCGTTGGGCCTGGAGGCAGTGAGGGCAGGAGCACCTGCTGGCTGGGACGTACGTATCATGCAAAGCGCTGATTCCACCAATGCCCAGGCACTGCACGCCATAGCCAAGGGATGCCCACTGCCGCTGCTGGTGCTGGCAGAGCGTCAGACTGCAGGCAGAGGGCGACGAGGCAGGCCGTGGGTGAGCCCGTATGCACAAAACCTCTATTACAGCCTGGCGCTGCGCATAGAGGGCGGTATGACGCGTTTGGAAGGATTGAGTCTGGTTGTCGGTCTTGCCGTGGTACGAGCCCTGCATGCGCAAGGCGTGAGCGAGGCAAGACTCAAGTGGCCCAACGATATCCTGGTGGGAGACAAGAAGCTGGCAGGGATACTGCTGGAGCTGGTCGGTGACCCCAGTGACGTGTGTCACGTGGTGATCGGTATCGGTATCAACGTGAACATGAAGCTGAATACCGAGGTGGATCGACCTTGGACGTCCATGCGTCTGCAGCGCATGAGTCTGGTGGACCGCAATGTTCTGGTTACCGAGCTCAATGACCAATTGCAGTGTTACCTAGAGCGTCATGCAGTGTCCGGCTTCGAGCAGTTGCGCGAGGAATGGGAAGCCCTTCATGCTTGGCAGGGCAGGTCGGTGGTACTCAGTGCTGGTTTGAAAGCCATCGAGGGCCAAGTACTTGGAATAGACAGACAAGGTGGCCTGCGGCTCGCGGTGGACGGAGCGGAGCAGGTATTCAATGGTGGAGAGCTGAGTCTGCGGCTGGCAGACGGCAACCAGGCTTTAGCGGCTTGTGACCAATGCGAGGAGCGATGATGCGCTGGCTTGTACTGCTTCTATTGGTGCTCAATGTGTTTTACGCCGGGTGGCACAACCAGGAGTTGCCGGTACGACCAAAGGAATTCGAACCGCTCTCTACCTACAAAGGTGAGCGGCATAACATCCAGCTGCTCAACGAAAAGCCTGCGAGTGAGCACTGACTGACTTGCGCGGCGTGTGCCTGCAGGTCTGAATGCCCAAGGCACGACTTGCAATGACTCGTGTATCGAGGGCCCAGCAGGGACTCAATGAATTCAATAACTTAAAACGTAAAATAATCGTATCCAGGGTATTGCAAGGGTGTAATGGTTTGCATAGAATGGCGCCCGCTTCACAGCGATGGTGCGAATGCCCGGCGATGTGAAACGGCTGTCAATGTAGCTAACCTCAAGATTTTAATGAGAAAAAGCTTGACAGCAAGGTGGCATAGCGTAAAATGCCGCCACGTTAAGGAGGGGTTCCCGAGCGGCCAAAGGGATCAGACTGTAAATCTGACGTCTACGACTTCGAAGGTTCGAATCCTTCTCCCTCCACCATTTTTAGCGTGAGCCGCAAGCTCCGCGGGTATAGTTTAGTGGTAGAACCTCAGCCTTCCAAGCTGATGATGCGGGTTCGATTCCCGCTACCCGCTCCAAGTTTGCTGTTTGTGCATGGTTTCAAGCTCTTGTAGCTCAGTTGGTAGAGCACACCCTTGGTAAGGGTGAGGTCAGCGGTTCAAATCCGCTCAAGAGCTCCATTTTTGCAAGGCAGATATGAAAATATCTGCCTTTGTTTTAATGGTAGGCGTGTCTTGCTCCTGTGGGCATTACAGGTCTCTGCTGTTGACATCTTGGGTTGTGAGGTCTGTGCCGAGCGAGGAGTTATCTTCTCTTGAGCAGTGCGGCGGTCCAATCAGGTGTTGAAATAGCTTTCCAGGGTCGGCATAATGTTCGGCCTGATTTGTTTTAGGTCAGTAGCTCAATTGGCAGAGCGACGGTCTCCAAAACCGTAGGTTGGGGGTTCGATTCCCTCCTGACCTGCCAGATTCACTTGGTGTGTCTGGCTTTCTTTTCACAGGATCCTCCTAGATGACTCCCAAGGCTGAAGCCCCAGAATCTCGTTTCGATCTGCTGAAGTGGCTCGTTGTTGTCGCTTTGGTCGTGGTTGGCGTGGTTGGTAATCAGTACTACTCCGCGTCGCCGATCCTGTACCGGGTGCTTGCACTTCTTGCCATTGCCGCTGTGGCTGCCTACGTGGCTCTGCAGACCGCCAAAGGCAAATCGTTCTTCGTCCTGGCAAAGGAAGCACGCACCGAAATCCGTAAAGTCGTTTGGCCGACTCGCCAAGAGACCACACAGACCACGCTGATCGTAGTTGCGGTCGTTCTGGTCATGGCGTTGCTGTTGTGGGGGCTAGATTCCCTGCTCGGCTGGCTTGTTTCCTTGATTGTTGGCTAAGGGTGTCCCGTGGCTAAGCGTTGGTACGTTGTGCATGCTTACTCGGGTTACGAGAAGCATGTTATGCGCTCTTTGATCGAGCGTGTAAAGCTGGCTGGTATGGAAGACGGTTTTGGCGAAATTCTCGTCCCCACTGAAGAAGTGGTCGAGATGCGAAATGGCCAAAAGCGTAAAAGTGAACGCAAGTTCTTTCCAGGCTATGTGCTGGTGCAGATGGACATGAACGAAGGCACTTGGCACTTGGTCAAGGACACGCCTCGGGTCATGGGTTTCATCGGCGGCACGGCGGACAAGCCGGCTCCGATCACCGACAAGGAAGCTGAAGCTATCCTGCGTCGTGTTGCTGATGGTAGCGACAAGCCCAAGCCCAAGACGTTGTTCGAGCCAGGCGAAGTGGTTCGCGTCACCGATGGTCCGTTCGCGGATTTCAACGGTACCGTCGAAGAAGTCAACTACGAAAAGAGCCGGATCCAGGTCGCGGTGCTCATTTTCGGTCGCTCTACTCCGGTAGAGCTCGAGTTCAGTCAGGTCGAAAAAGTCTGATTGGAAACGGATCCCATACCCCGCAGGCGTAAGCTGCGGGGTTTTGTCGTCACTGGGATAAAACGCAAGCAACTGGGGAGCCGCAAGGCGCTCGTACCCAATAGTGGAGTAGCTCATGGCTAAGAAAATCACGGCTTACATCAAGCTGCAAGTAAAGGCCGGCCAGGCCAACCCTAGCCCGCCCGTCGGCCCGGC
Source organism: Pseudomonas sp. PS01301 (assembly GCF_029960215.1). Lineage (NCBI taxonomy): Bacteria > Pseudomonadati > Pseudomonadota > Gammaproteobacteria > Pseudomonadales > Pseudomonadaceae > Pseudomonas > Pseudomonas sp. PS01301. Next base: position 3,401 of record NZ_JASCPM010000023.1, read on the forward strand.
CTTGGGCCAGCATGGCGTGAACATCATGGAATTCTGCAAGGCCTTCAACGCCCGTACTCAGGGTCAAGAAGCCGGCTTGCCGACTCCTGTAATCATCACTGTCTACAGTGACCGTAGCTTCACCTTCGAGACCAAAAGCACCCCTGCTTCGGTACTGCTGAAGAAAGCTGCTGGCCTGACCAGCGGTTCCGCCCGTCCGAACACCGTCAAAGTCGGTACCGTGACTCGCGCTCAGCTCGAAGAAATCGCTAAAGCCAAGAATGCGGACCTGACTGCCGCTGACATGGAAGCAGCCGTGCGTACCATCGCCGGTTCTGCTCGCTCCATGGGCCTCAACGTGGAGGGTGTGTAATGGCTAAGCTGACCAAGCGCCAAAAAGCTATTGCTTCCAAGATCGAAGCAGGCAAGCTGTACAACTTCGAAGATGCAGCTGCGCTGCTGACCGAACTGTCCACCGTCAAGTTCAGCGAATCCGTTGACGTGGCTGTGAACCTGGGTGTTGACCCACGTAAATCCGACCAGGTCGTACGTAGCGCTACCGTGCTGCCACACGGCACTGGCAAGACCGTACGTGTTGCCGTGTTCACCCAGGGTCCTGCTGCCGAAGCTGCTCTGGCTGCCGGTGCAGACCGCGTTGGCATGGACGACCTGGCTGCCGAAATGAAAGGCGGCGATCTGAACTATGACGTCGTCATTGCATCCCCGGATGCCATGCGCGTAGTAGGTCAGTTGGGTCAGATCCTCGGTCCACGTGGCCTGATGCCTAACCCGAAAGTCGGCACCGTGACGCCAGACGTCGCCAACGCCGTCAAGAATGCCAAGGCTGGTCAGGTTCGCTACCGCACCGACAAGAACGGCATCATCCACACTTCCGTTGGCAAGGTCGGCTTCGACGCCGTCAAGCTGAAGGAAAACGTTGAAGCCCTGATCGCTGATCTGAAGCGTATCAAGCCAGCTTCCTCGAAAGGTATCTACGTCAAGCGCGTTACCCTGAGCACCACCATGGGCCCAGGTCTGGTCATCGACCAAGGCTCGCTGGACGCGTAAGACTTTGCCACCGGCCTGGGTAACCGGGCCGGTGGCTGAAAAAATTGGGGTCCCTGCCTGGCGGGGGCTATCCAAGACCGTAGGCGGCGCAAGTCTTAAACCACAAGCCTACGCAGATGGTGCTCCCGGTTCCTTACCGAATCAGACACCAAAACGACATCCGGCCTCGGTTGGATGAAACGGTAACAAGCAGGAGTTGAACCCGTGGCAATTAAACTTGAAGACAAGAAGGCCATCGTCGCTGAAGTCAACAAGGCTGCCCAAGTTGCTCTGTCCGCTGTCGTGGCTGATGCCCGTGGCGTAACAGTAGGCGCTATGACCGGACTCCGTAAAGAGGCTCGTGAAGCTGGCGTATACGTACGTGTCGTACGTAACACCCTGCTCAAGCGCGCTGTTGCAGACACTCCTTACAGTGTTCTGAACGACGTGTTCACTGGCCCGACCTTGATCGCCTTCTCCAACGAACATCCAGGTGCTGCTGCCCGTTTGTTCAAGGAGTTCGCTAAAGGTCAGGACAAGTTCGAGATCAAGGCAGCTGCGTTCGAGGGTAACTACCTCGCAGCTAACCAAATCGACGTGCTGGCAAGCTTGCCGACCCGTGACGAAGCCATTTCCCAGCTGATGAGCGTGATTCAAGGCGCTACCAGCAAACTGGCTCGTACTCTGGCGGCCCTTCGCGACCAGAAAGAAGCTGCAGCAGCCTGAGGCTGAGCGACTTCTCTCTACGTTTATTGTTTATTTCGATGGCCGCCTAGGCCGTCACCCCAATACAGGAATTTATAGTCATGTCTCTGACTAACGACCAAATCATCGAAGCAATCGGCGAGAAATCCGTTCTGGAAATCGTTGAGCTGATCAAAGCGATGGAAGAAAAGTTCGGCGTTTCGGCTGCTGCCGCTTCCGCCGGTCCAGCTGCTGGTCCAGCTGCCGTTGTTGAAGAGCAAACTGAATTCAACGTCATGCTGCTGGAAGCTGGCGAGAAGAAAGTAAACGTCATCAAGGCAGTTCGTGAACTGACCGGTCTGGGCCTGAAAGAAGCCAAGGCTGTTGTTGACGGCGCTCCTGCCATGGTTCTGGAAGCTGTTGCCAAAGACGCAGCCGACAAAGCCAAAGCAACGCTGGAAGAAGCAGGCGCCAAAGTCGAGCTCAAGTAAGCATCGACCTTGCGTCTCCAGCCCGAGCGTCAAGCGAAAGGCTGATGGCTGGTGGCTCATGCCACCGGCCTTTTTCCGTTACTGGCAGTCGATCAGGTCGACGCCGGCAACGCGCTGTAACCACCCGAGGGTGGCGCAAACCACGGGGTTTGCACGATTTTCTGGCTGCTCCCGTCGGGAGAAGCCACAAGCAGGTGACCAAGCTGGGGAACGCTGATGGCTTACTCATATACTGAGAAAAAACGTATCCGCAAGGACTTTAGCAAGTTGCCGGACGTCATGGACGTACCGTACCTCTTGGCTATCCAGCTGGATTCGTATCGCGAATTCTTGCAGGCGGGCGCGACCAAGGACCAGTTCCGTGATGTCGGTCTGCATGCGGCCTTCAAATCCGTTTTCCCGATCATCAGCTACTCCGGCAACGCTGCTCTGGAGTACGTTGGTTATCGTCTGGGCGAACCGGCCTTTGACGTCAAAGAGTGCGTACTGCGTGGCGTGACCTACGCCGTGCCGCTGCGTGTAAAAGTGCGCCTGATCATTTTCGACAAAGAATCGTCGAACAAAGCGATCAAGGACATCAAAGAGCAGGAAGTCTACATGGGGGAAATCCCCCTGATGACCGAGAACGGTACCTTCGTAATCAACGGCACCGAGCGCGTCATCGTTTCCCAGCTGCACCGTTCGCCAGGTGTGTTCTTCGACCACGACCGTGGCAAGACGCACAGCTCGGGCAAGCTGCTCTACTCGGCCCGTATCATTCCTTACCGTGGCTCCTGGCTGGACTTCGAGTTCGATCCGAAAGACTGTGTATTCGTCCGTATCGACCGTCGTCGCAAGCTGCCTGCCTCGGTGCTGCTGCGCGCATTGGGTTACAGCACCGAGGAAGTCCTCGATGCGTTCTACACCACCAACGTATTCCACGTGCAGGGCGAGCAGCTCAGCCTGGAACTGGTGCCCCAGCGCCTGCGCGGTGAAATCGCCGTTCTCGACATCGTCGACGACAAGGGCAAGGTCATTGTCGAGCAGGGCCGCCGTATCACTGCCCGGCACATCAACCAGATCGAAAAGGCCGGCATCAAGCAGCTGGAAGTGCCACTGGACTACGTCCTGGGTCGCACCACGGCCAAGGCCATCGTGCACCCGGCTACCGGCGAGATCCTGTGCGAGTGCAACACCGAGCTGACCACCGAACTGCTGCTCAAGATCGCCAAGGCGCAGGTCGTTCGCATCGAGACGTTGTACACCAATGACATCGATTGCGGTCCGTTCATCTCCGACACCCTGAAGATTGATTCCACCGGCAATCAGCTTGAAGCCCTGGTGGAGATCTATCGCATGATGCGTCCCGGCGAGCCGCCAACCAAGGATGCTGCCGAGACCCTGTTCAACAACCTGTTCTTCAGCCCTGAGCGCTATGACCTGTCTGCGGTCGGCCGGATGAAGTTCAACCGTCGTATCGGTCGTACCGAGATCGAAGGTTCGGGCGTATTGAGCAAGGAAGACATCGTTGCCGTATTGAAGACCCTGGTCGACATCCGCAACGGCAAAGGCATCGTCGATGACATCGACCACCTGGGTAACCGTCGTGTTCGCTGCGTGGGCGAAATGGCCGAGAACCAGTTCCGTGTTGGCCTGGTGCGTGTAGAACGCGCGGTCAAGGAACGTCTGTCGATGGCCGAAAGCGAAGGCCTGATGCCGCAGGACCTGATCAACGCCAAGCCAGTGGCTGCCGCGGTCAAGGAGTTCTTTGGTTCCAGCCAGCTGTCGCAGTTCATGGACCAGAACAACCCGCTGTCCGAGATCACCCACAAGCGTCGCGTCTCCGCGCTCGGCCCTGGTGGTCTGACCCGCGAACGTGCAGGCTTCGAAGTGCGTGACGTTCACCCGACGCACTATGGTCGCGTGTGCCCGATCGAAACGCCGGAAGGCCCGAACATCGGTCTGATCAACTCCCTGGCGGCCTATGCGCGCACCAACCAGTACGGCTTCCTGGAAAGCCCGTACCGTGTGGTGAAAGACGCTCTGGTCACCGATGAGATCGTGTTCCTGTCTGCCATCGAAGAAGCCGATCACGTGATCGCTCAGGCTTCGGCCACGATGAACGACAAGAAGGTCCTGATCGACGAGCTGGTGGCCGTACGTCACTTGAACGAATTCACCGTCAAGGCGCCGGAAGACGTCACCCTGATGGACGTTTCGCCCAAGCAGGTCGTGTCGGTAGCCGCATCGCTGATTCCGTTCCTCGAGCACGACGACGCCAACCGTGCGTTGATGGGTTCGAACATGCAGCGTCAGGCTGTACCTACCCTGCGTGCCGACAAGCCGCTGGTCGGTACCGGCATGGAGCGTAACGTTGCCCGTGACTCCGGCGTTTGCGTCGTGGCTCGTCGTGGCGGCGTGATCGACTCCGTCGATGCCAGCCGTATCGTGGTCCGGGTTGCCGATGACGAAGTCGAGACTGGCGAAGCCGGTGTCGACATCTACAACCTGACCAAGTACACCCGCTCGAACCAGAACACCTGCATCAACCAGCGTCCGCTGGTCAACAAGGGTGACGTGGTTCAGCGCAGCGACATCATGGCCGATGGCCCGTCCACCGACATGGGTGAACTGGCGCTGGGTCAGAACATGCGCATCGCGTTCATGGCGTGGAACGGCTTCAACTTCGAAGACTCCATCTGCCTGTCCGAGCGTGTGGTTCAGGAAGATCGCTTCACCACGATCCACATCCAGGAACTGACCTGTGTGGCCCGTGACACCAAGCTTGGCCCAGAGGAAATCACTGCCGACATCCCGAACGTGGGTGAAGCGGCGCTGAACAAGCTGGACGAAGCCGGTATCGTCTACGTAGGTGCCGAAGTCGGCGCCGGCGACATTCTGGTCGGCAAGGTAACGCCTAAAGGCGAAACCCAGCTCACGCCGGAAGAGAAACTGCTGCGCGCGATCTTCGGCGAGAAGGCCAGCGACGTTAAGGACACCTCCCTGCGCGTGCCTACCGGCACCAAGGGTACTGTCATCGACGTACAGGTCTTCACCCGCGACGGTGTCGAGCGTGATGCTCGTGCTCTGTCGATCGAGAAGAGCCAACTGGACGAGATCCGCAAGGACCTGAACGAAGAGTTCCGTATCGTTGAAGGCGCGACCTTCGAACGTCTGCGCTCGGCCCTGATGGGTCAGATCATCGAAGGCGGCGCTGGCCTGAAGAAAGGTACCGAGGTGACCCACGAGGTCCTCGACGGTCTGGAGCATGGTCAGTGGTTCAAGCTGCGCATGGCCGAAGACGCGCTGAACGAACAGCTCGAGAAGGCTCAGGCCTATATCGTCGATCGTCGCCGTCTGCTGGATGACAAGTTCGAAGACAAGAAGCGCAAGCTGCAGCAAGGCGATGACCTGGCTCCGGGCGTGCTGAAGATCGTCAAGGTCTACCTGGCCATCCGCCGTCGCATCCAGCCGGGTGACAAGATGGCCGGTCGTCACGGTAACAAGGGTGTGGTTTCCGTGATCATGCCTGTCGAGGACATGCCGCACGACGCCAACGGTACGCCGGTGGACGTGGTACTCAACCCGCTGGGTGTACCTTCGCGTATGAACGTTGGTCAGATTCTTGAAACCCACCTGGGCCTCGCGGCCAAGGGTCTGGGCGAGAAGATCAACACCATGCTCGAAGAGCAGCGTAAGGTAGCTGATCTGCGCAAGTTCCTGACCGAGATCTACAACGAGATCGGTGGCCGTCAAGAACAGCTGGAAACCTTCTCCGACCAGGAAATCCTGGATCTGGCGAAGAACCTCAAGGGTGGCGTTCCAATGGCTACCCCGGTGTTCGACGGTGCCAAGGAAAGCGAAATCAAGGCCATGCTGAAATTGGCCGACATGCCGGAAAGCGGCCAGATGCAGCTTTTCGACGGTCGTACCGGCAACAAGTTCGAGCGTCCGGTTACCGTTGGCTACATGTACATGCTGAAGCTGAACCACTTGGTGGACGACAAGATGCACGCGCGTTCCACTGGTTCTTACAGCCTGGTTACCCAGCAGCCGCTGGGTGGTAAGGCGCAGTTCGGTGGTCAGCGTTTCGGGGAGATGGAGGTGTGGGCGCTGGAAGCATACGGCGCGGCATACACCCTGCAAGAAATGCTCACAGTGAAGTCGGACGATGTGAACGGTCGTACCAAGATGTACAAGAACATCGTGGACGGCGATCACCGTATGGAGCCGGGCATGCCCGAGTCCTTCAACGTGTTGATCAAAGAGATCCGTTCTCTGGGTATCGATATCGATCTGGAAACCGAATAACACGTGACGCGAATCGGGAGTGGACGGCTACCGTCCACTCCCTGCTCCGCCAGGAGGAAAGGCCTTGAAAGACCTACTGAATTTGCTGAAAAACCAGGGTCAAGTCGAAGAGTTCGATGCGATCCGCATCGGCCTCGCGTCGCCTGAGATGATCCGTTCGTGGTCGTTCGGTGAAGTTAAAAAGCCGGAAACCATCAACTACCGTACGTTCAAGCCTGAGCGTGACGGCCTGTTCTGCGCCAAGATCTTTGGCCCGGTAAAGGACTACGAGTGCCTGTGCGGTAAGTACAAGCGCTTGAAGCACCGTGGCGTGATCTGCGAGAAGTGCGGCGTCGAAGTCGCGCTGGCCAAGGTTCGTCGCGAGCGCATGGCTCACATCGAACTGGCTTCGCCGGTCGCTCACATCTGGTTCCTGAAATCGCTGCCGTCCCGTATCGGTCTGCTGATGGATATGACCCTGCGTGATATCGAACGCGTTCTCTACTTCGAGAGCTACGTTGTTATCGATCCGGGCATGACCACCCTTGAAAAGGGCCAGTTGCTGAACGACGAGCAGTACTTCGAAGCACTCGAAGAGTTCGGTGACGACTTCGACGCCCGCATGGGTGCCGAGGCCGTTCGCGAGCTGCTGCACGCCATTGACCTGGAGCACGAGATCGGTCGCCTGCGCGAAGAGATTCCGCAGACCAACTCGGAAACCAAGATCAAGAAGCTGTCCAAGCGCCTGAAGCTGATGGAAGCTTTCCAGGGCTCCGGCAACCTGCCTGAGTGGATGGTGTTGACCGTTCTGCCGGTTCTGCCGCCAGATCTGCGTCCACTGGTTCCACTGGATGGCGGTCGTTTCGCAACGTCCGACCTCAACGATCTGTATCGTCGAGTGATCAACCGTAACAATCGTCTGAAGCGCCTGCTGGATCTGTCGGCTCCCGACATCATCGTGCGCAACGAAAAGCGCATGCTGCAGGAAGCTGTGGATGCGCTGCTCGACAACGGTCGTCGCGGTCGTGCCATCACTGGTTCGAACAAGCGTCCTCTGAAATCCCTGGCTGACATGATCAAGGGTAAGCAGGGTCGTTTCCGTCAGAACCTGCTCGGCAAGCGCGTTGACTACTCGGGTCGTTCGGTAATTACCGTAGGCCCGACCCTGCGCCTGCATCAGTGCGGTCTTCCGAAGAAGATGGCTCTGGAGCTGTTCAAGCCGTTCATCTTCGGCAAGCTGGAAATGCGTGGTCTGGCGACCACCATCAAGGCCGCCAAGAAGATGGTCGAGCGCGAGCTGCCAGAAGTGTGGGACGTACTCGCCGAAGTGATTCGCGAACACCCCGTGCTGCTCAACCGTGCACCAACCCTTCACCGTCTGGGTATCCAGGCGTTCGAGCCGGTATTGATCGAAGGCAAGGCCATCCAGCTGCACCCGCTGGTCTGCGCCGCGTACAACGCCGACTTCGACGGCGACCAGATGGCGGTTCACGTACCGCTGACCCTGGAAGCCCAGCTCGAAGCTCGTGCGCTGATGATGTCGACCAACAACATCCTGTCGCCAGCCAACGGTGAGCCGATCATCGTTCCTTCGCAGGACGTTGTACTGGGTCTGTACTACATGACCCGCGAAGCGATCAACGCGAAGGGCGAAGGCCGCATCTTTGCCGACCTGCAGGAAGTCGACCGCGTTTTCCGCGCCGGCGAAGCTGCTCTGCACGCCAAGATCAAGGTTCGTATCAACGAAACCGTCAACGATCGTGATGGCGGCAGCGTGAGCGGCACCCGTATCGTCGACACCACTGTCGGCCGTGCGCTGCTGTTCCAGGTCGTGCCTAAAGGCCTGTCCTTCGACGTCGTCAACCTGCCGATGAAGAAGAAGGCGATCTCCAAGCTGATCAACCAGTGCTACCGCGTGGTGGGTCTGAAAGAGACCGTGATCTTCGCTGACCAGTTGATGTACACCGGTTTTGCCTACTCGACGATTTCGGGTGTTTCCATCGGCGTTAACGACTTCGTTATCCCGGATGAGAAAGCTCGCATCATCGGTACTGCGACCGACGAAGTGAAAGAGATCGAAAGCCAGTATGCGTCCGGCCTGGTAACCCAGGGCGAGAAGTACAACAAGGTGATCGACCTCTGGTCCAAGGCCAACGACGAAGTGTCCAAGGCAATGATGTCGAACCTCTCGAAAGAGAAGGTCATCGATCGTCATGGCAACGAAGTCGACCAGGAATCGTTCAACTCGATGTACATGATGGCTGACTCCGGTGCCCGGGGTTCGGCTGCTCAGATTCGTCAGTTGGCCGGTATGCGTGGCCTTATGGCCAAGCCGGACGGCTCGATCATCGAGACGCCGATCACCGCGAACTTCCGTGAAGGTCTGAGCGTACTTCAGTACTTCATCTCCACTCACGGTGCTCGTAAGGGTCTGGCGGATACCGCCTTGAAGACTGCGAACTCCGGTTACCTGACTCGTCGTCTGGTAGACGTGGCGCAGGATCTGGTGGTGACCGAGGTCGATTGCGGTACCGAACACGGCCTGCTGATGACCCCGCACATCGAAGGCGGCGACGTCGTCGAGCCTCTGGGCGAGCGCGTACTGGGTCGAGTGATCGCCCGTGACGTGTTCAAGCCAGGCACCGACGAAGTCATCGTTCCAGGCGGTACGCTGGTAGACGAGAAGTGGGTTGAATTCATCGAGCTGAACAGCATCGACGAAGTCATCGTGCGCTCGCCGATCAGCTGCGAAACCCGCTACGGTATCTGCGCCAAGTGCTACGGTCGTGACCTGGCTCGCGGGCATCAGGTGAACATCGGTGAAGCGGTCGGCGTTATCGCTGCCCAGTCCATCGGTGAGCCGGGCACCCAGCTGACCATGCGTACGTTCCACATCGGTGGTGCGGCAAGCCGGACCTCGGCTGCAGACAGCGTCCAGGTGAAGAATGGCGGCACCGTCCGTCTGCACAACCTGAAGCACGTAGAGCGTGCCGACGGCAACCTGGTAGCCGTGTCGCGTTCCGGTGAGTTGGCGATTGCCGACGAATTCGGTCGTGAGCGTGAGCGTTACAAACTGCCGTACGGTGCAGTGATTTCGGTGAAGGAAGGCGACAAGGTCGACGCTGGTGCCATCGTGGCCAAGTGGGATCCGCACACTCACCCAATCGTCACCGAGATGAAAGGTACCGTGACCTACGTGGGCATGGAAGAAGGCATCACGATCAAGCGTCAGACAGACGAATTGACCGGCCTGACCAACATCGAAGTACTCGATGCCAAGGATCGTCCAGCGGCGGGCAAGGAAATTCGTCCAGCTGTGAAGATGGTCGGCGTCGATGGCAAGGATCTGCTGCTGCCGGGTACCGACGTACCGGCCCAGTACTTCCTGCCAGCCAACGCCCTGGTCGGCGTGGCGGATGGTGCGCAAGTGGGTGTGGGTGACGTTATCGCCCGTATCCCGCAGGAAACTTCGAAGACGCGTGACATCACCGGTGGTCTGCCGCGTGTTGCCGACCTGTTCGAAGCGCGTCGTCCGAAGGAAGCTTCGATTCTGGCGGAAGTCAGCGGCACCATCGCGTTCGGTAAAGAGACCAAGGGCAAGCGCCGTCTGGTCATCACTCCGAACGACGGTACCGATCCGTACGAAGAGCTGATTCCGAAGTGGCGTCACCTGAACGTCTTCGAGGGCGAACAAGTGAACCGCGGCGAAGTGATCTCCGACGGTCCAAGCGATCCACACGACATCCTGCGTCTGCTGGGTGTGAGTGCGCTGGCCAAGTACATCGTCAACGAGATTCAGGACGTATACCGTCTGCAAGGCGTGAAGATCAACGACAAGCACATCGAGACGATCCTGCGTCAGATGCTGCGCAAGGTTGAGATCTCCGAGTCGGGCGACAGCAGCTTCATCAAGGGCGACCAGATGGAACTGACCCAGGTACTGGGCGAGAACGAGCGTTTGAGCGGTGACGACAAGTTCGTTTCCAAGTTCACCCGTGTTCTGCTGGGTATCACCAAGGCGTCGTTGTCCACCGAATCGTTCATCTCGGCGGCTTCCTTCCAGGAAACCACTCGAGTGCTGACCGAAGCGGCGGTTACCGGCAAGCGCGACTACCTGCGCGGCCTGAAGGAAAACGTGGTCGTGGGTCGTCTGATCCCGGCCGGTACCGGTCTGGCGTATCACAGCGAGCGCAAGCGTCGTCGTGAACTCGACAAACCAACCCGCGTCAGCGCCAGTGAAGTTGAAGCTGCGTTGACCGAAGCGCTGAACTCAAGCGGTAATTGAGACCAGCGGTAGTGATGACAGGGCCTCGGTAGCCCTTGCAGGCTCCGCAACGACACGAAAGTCGCGGCGGAGTGAGCAGGGGAGGCCGGGGCCTTGTCTTGACTGGGGACGAGATCCTCTTTAGACTCTTGTACCCCTAAATTTGGCGGGATTGATTCCTGCCATTTTTGCTTTTCTTGCAAGACAATAGCGTCGCAAGACAACAGTGGAGCTAGTAGATGGCAACTATCAACCAGCTGGTACGTCAGCCGCGTAAGCGTATCGTCGAGAAATCCGACGTACCTGCGCTGCAGAACTGCCCGCAACGTCGTGGTGTGTGCACCCGTGTGTACACCACCACGCCGAAAAAACCTAACTCGGCACTGCGTAAAGTATGCCGTGTGCGTCTGACCAACGGTTTCGAGGTTTCCTCGTACATCGGCGGTGAAGGCCACAACCTGCAAGAGCACAGCGTGGTACTGATCCGCGGCGGTCGTGTAAAAGACTTGCCAGGTGTTCGTTACCACACCGTTCGCGGCTCCCTGGATACCTCCGGCGTCAAAGGTCGTAACCAAGGTCGTTCGAAGTACGGTACCAAGCGTCCGAAGTAATCGGCGTTTGCGGAATACTGCAGTTATCTATTTTTCTGAGTCGATAAGAGTAAGGTCGGGCCTGTCCCGAGCTAACCTGAAGACCGTTTGAGGGCTTATCCATGCCAAGAAGACGCGTAGCAGCCAAGCGCGAAGTGCTTGACGATCCAAAATACGGCAGCCAGATCCTGGCCAAGTTCATGAACCACGTGATGGAAAGCGGCAAGAAAGCCGTTGCCGAGCGTATCGTTTATGGCGCGCTGGACAAGGTTAAAGAACGCAAGAACAGCGACCCCCTGGAAATCTTCGAGAAAGCTCTCGACGCCATCGCTCCGCTGGTCGAAGTGAAGTCGCGCCGTGTAGGCGGTGCTACTTACCAGGTTCCGGTCGAAGTTCGTCCGTCCCGTCGTAACGCTCTGGCAATGCGCTGGCTGGTAGACTTCGCGCGCAAGCGCGGTGAAAAGTCCATGGCTCTGCGCTTGGCCGGCGAACTGCTGGACGCTGCCGAAGGCAAAGGTGCTGCAGTTAAGAAGCGTGAAGACGTTCACCGTATGGCTGAAGCCAACAAAGCGTTCTCGCACTACCGCTTCTAAATTCGGCGTCACTTATTTTGCGAGGGCTTTATGGCTCGTACAACTGATATCAATCGCTACCGTAACATCGGTATCGTCGCTCACGTGGATGCGGGTAAAACCACCACCACCGAGCGCGTCCTGTTCTATACGGGCGTGAACCACAAGATGGGCGAGGTGCATGATGGCGCCGCGACCATGGACTGGATGGTGCAGGAGCAGGAGCGGGGTATTACCATTACTTCCGCTGCTACTACCGCGTTCTGGGAAGGCTCCAACAAGCAGTTCCCACGCCACCGCTTCAACATCATCGATACCCCCGGCCACGTTGACTTCACTATCGAAGTAGAGCGTTCGCTGCGTGTACTCGACGGTGCGGTCGTGGTGTTCTGCGGTACCTCCGGTGTCGAGCCTCAGTCCGAAACCGTATGGCGTCAAGCCAACAAGTACGGTGTTCCACGTCTCGTCTACGTGAACAAGATGGACCGTGCCGGTGCCAACTTCCTGCGCGTGATCGGTCAGATCAAACAGCGCCTGGGTCACACCCCGGTGCCGATTCAGCTGGCCATCGGTGCAGAAGACAACTTCCAGGGCCAGATCGATCTGATGTCCATGGAAGCGGTCTACTGGAACGACGCTGACAAAGGCATGGCTGCACGCCGTGAGCCGATCCCTGCCGAGCTGCAGGAACTGGCTGACGAATGGCGCAGCAACATGGTCGAGGCTGCGGCCGAAGCCAGCGAAGAGCTGATGAACAAGTACCTCGAAGGTGAAGAACTCACCAACGACGAAATCAAGGCCGCTCTGCGTCAGCGTACCATCGCTGGTGAAATCGTCCTGGCTGTTTGCGGTTCCTCGTTCAAGAACAAGGGCGTTCCCCTGGTTCTGGATGCGGTCATCGACTACCTGCCGGCCCCTGTCGACATTCCTGCCATCAAGGGTTCCGACCCGGATGACGAGACTGTGGCCATGGAGCGTCATGCAGACGACAGCGAGCCGTTCTCGGCTCTGGCGTTCAAGATCGCTACCGACCCATTCGTGGGTACCCTGACCTTCGCCCGTGTCTACTCGGGTGTGTTGAGCTCCGGCGACGGCGTGATTAACTCGGTCAAGGGCAAGAAAGAGCGCGTGGGTCGTATGGTGCAGATGCACGCAAACACCCGCGAAGAGATCAAGGAAGTACGCGCTGGTGACATCGCGGCCTTGATCGGCATGAAGGACGTCACCACCGGTGACACCCTGTGCTCGGCCGACAAGCCGATCATCCTGGTTCGCATGGACTTCCCGGAGCCGGTAATCTCGGTTGCCGTTGAGCCCAAGACCAAGGATGACCAGGAAAAAATGGGTATCGCATTGGGCAAGCTTGCTCAGGAAGACCCGTCTTTCCGCGTCAAGACCGATGAAGAGACTGGTCAAACGATCATCTCGGGTATGGGTGAGTTGCACCTGGACATTCTGGTTGACCGCATGCGCCGCGAGTTCAACGTAGAAGCCAACATCGGTAAACCGCAGGTTTCCTACCGTGAGAAGATCACGAAGGCCTGTGAGATCGAAGGCAAGTTCGTTCGTCAGTCCGGCGGTCGTGGTCAGTTTGGCCATTGCTGGATCCGTTTTGCTCCTGCTGACGAAGGTCAGGAAGGTCTGCAGTTCGTGAACGAAGTCGTAGGTGGTGTTGTTCCGAAGGAATACATCCCGGCGATCCAGAAGGGTATCGAAGAGCAGATGAAGAACGGCGTCGTTGCCGGCTATCCGCTGATCGGCCTGAAGGCGACCGTTTTCGATGGCTCTTACCACGACGTCGACTCCAACGAGATGGCGTTCAAGGTGGCTGCCTCCATGGCGACCAAGCAGCTGGCCTCCAAAGGCGGCGGTGTTGTGCTTGAACCGATCATGAAGGTGGAAGTTGTAACACCTGAGGACTACATGGGTGACGTGATGGGAGACCTGAACCGTCGTCGTGGTCTGATCCAGGGTATGGAAGATACGGTGTCCGGCAAGGTTATCCGTGCCGAGGTTCCGTTGGGCGAAATGTTCGGTTATGCGACCGATGTTCGTTCCATGTCCCAGGGTCGCGCGAGCTACTCTATGGAATTCTCCAAATACTCCGAGGCTCCGTCGAACGTCGTCGAAGCTATCGTTAAAAAACAAGGCTGATTCAGCCCCTTAGGCTAGGAGTTTATTGTCGTGGCTAAAGAAAAATTTGATCGTTCCCTACCTCACGTCAACGTCGGCACCATCGGTCACGTTGACCACGGTAAAACCACTCTGACCGCTGCTCTGACTCGCGTCTGCTCCGAAGTTTTCGGTTCGGCTCGTGTTGACTTCGACAAGATCGACAGCGCACCAGAAGAAAAAGCTCGTGGTATCACCATCAACACCGCGCACGTCGAATACAACTCGACCATTCGTCACTACGCTCACGTTGACTGCCCAGGTCACGCTGACTACGTGAAGAACATGATCACCGGTGCTGCCCAGATGGACGGCGCTATCCTGGTCTGCTCGGCCGCTGATGGTCCGATGCCACAAACCCGTGAGCACATCCTGCTGTCCCGTCAGGTAGGCGTTCCGTACATCGTGGTCTTCCTGAACAAGGCTGACCTGGTAGACGACGCTGAGCTGCTGGAACTGGTCGAGATGGAAGTTCGTGACCTGCTGTCCACCTACGACTTCCCAGGCGACGACACTCCGATCATCATCGGTTCGGCTCGTATGGCTCTGGAAGGCAACGACGAAAACGAAATGGGCACCACTGCCGTTCGTAAACTGGTTGAAACTCTGGACAGCTACATCCCAGAACCAGTTCGTCTGACCGACAAGCCGTTCCTGATGCCAATCGAAGACGTGTTCTCGATCTCCGGTCGCGGTACTGTTGTTACCGGTCGTATCGAGCGCGGTATCGTTCGCGTTCAGGATTCGCTGGAAATCGTTGGTCTGCGTGACACCACCGTCACCACCTGCACCGGTGTTGAAATGTTCCGCAAGCTGCTCGACGAAGGTCGTGCTGGCGAGAACTGCGGCGTGCTGCTGCGCGGCACCAAGCGTGACGACGTTGAGCGTGGCCAGGTTCTGGTCAAGCCAGGTTCGGTCAAGCCGCACACCAAGTTCACCGCAGAAGTCTACGTTCTGAGCAAAGAAGAAGGCGGCCGTCACACTCCGTTCTTCAAAGGCTACCGTCCACAGTTCTACTTCCGTACAACTGACGTGACTGGTAACTGCGAACTGCCAGAAGGCGTTGAAATGGTAATGCCAGGTGACAACATCCAGATGACTGTCACTCTGATCAAGACCATCGCAATGGAAGACGGCCTGCGTTTCGCTATCCGTGAAGGCGGTCGTACCGTCGGCGCCGGCGTCGTAGCCAAAATCATCGAGTAATCGTTGATCGCTTGAAAGGGCCCCCGCTTAGCGGGGGCTTTTTTATTGGGTTGACACTCGATAGGCGCGTCTATAGAATTGCGCCTCCTTTTAACGGGTGCATTGCGCCCGGTGGGAACAGCAGCCGGAGTCTGAAATCCAATGCAAAATCAGCAAATCCGTATCAGGTTGAAGGCTTTCGACCATCGCCTGATCGACCAATCCACCCAGGAAATCGTGGAAACCGCGAAACGTACTGGTGCTCAGGTGCGTGGTCCAATTCCACTCCCTACCCGTAAAGAGCGGTTCACTGTTCTGGTTTCCCCGCACGTCAACAAAGACGCGCGTGACCAGTACGAGATCCGTACTCATAAGCGTGTTCTGGACATCGTCCAGCCAACGGACAAAACCGTTGACGCGCTGATGAAGCTTGATCTTGCGGCAGGTGTGGAAGTGCAGATCAGCCTCGGCTAAGACTTGGGTCTTAGTCGTGTAACGCTCTGAAATGGGCGGCCATAGCGGGTGAAAGCCCCGTACACTCATGAGGTTTACAACATGACTATTGGTGTAGTCGGTCGTAAATGCGGTATGACCCGTATTTTCACCGAAGAAGGTGTCTCCATTCCGGTCACGGTCATTGAGATCGAGCCGAATCGCGTCACCCAGTTCAAAACTGAAGAAACTGATGGCTATCGTGCAGTGCAAGTCACTGTCGGCGAGCGTCGTGCTTCGCGCGTGACTGCTGCTCAGGCAGGTCACTTCGCCAAGGCGAACGTTGCTGCCGGTCGTGGCGTCTGGGAATTCCGCCTTGCAGAAGGCGAGTACCAGGCTGGCGACTTGATCAATGCTGAACTCTTCGCAGCGGGCCAACTGGTAGACGTTACCGGTCAGTCCAAAGGTAAAGGCTTTGCCGGTACCATCAAGCGTTGGAACTTCCGCGGTCAAGACAACACCCACGGTAACTCCGTTTCCCACCGCGTCCCTGGCTCCATCGGCCAGTGCCAGACTCCTGGCCGTGTATTCAAGGGCAAAAAAATGTCCGGTCATATGGGCGCTGAGCGCGTGACCGTGCAGTCCCTGGAAGTTGTGCGCGTCGACGCTGAACGCAATCTGCTGCTCGTCAAGGGTGCTGTTCCTGGCGCAACCGGCGGCAACCTGGTTGTGCGTCCGGCAGCCAAGGCTCGCGGTTAAGGGGAAGCGAAAATGCAATTAAATGTAAATGACGCTCAGGCGATCGAAGTTTCCGAACTGACTTTCGGCGGCGAGTTCAACGAGACACTGGTGCACCAGGCAGTCGTGGCCTACATGGCTGGCGGTCGTCAGGGCAGCAAGCAGCAGAAGACCCGTTCCGACGTTCGTGGTGGCGGTAAGCGCCCTTGGCGTCAAAAGGGTACTGGCCGCGCGCGTGCCGGTACTATCCGTAGCCCAATCTGGCGTGGCGGTGGTACCACTTTCGCAGCTCGTCCTCAGGATCACACCCAGAAGCTGAACAAGAAGATGTATCGCGCAGCACTGCGCTCCATCCTTGCTGAGCTGGTGCGTACCGATCGTCTGGTCGTGGTTCAGGACTTCGCTGTCGAAGCACCGAAAACCAAAGACCTGCTGGGCAAGCTGAATGGCATGGGCCTCACCGACGTTCTGATCGTATCGGACTCCGTCGACGAGAACCTGTACCTGGCTGCTCGCAACCTTCCGCACGTCGATGTACGTGACGTTCAAGGTTCCGACCCAGTTAGTCTGATCGCATACGACAAGGTGTTGATCACCGTGTCGGCCGTGAAGAAATTCGAGGAGCTGCTGGGATGAACCAGGAACGCGTATTTAAAGTTCTGCTTGGCCCGCACGTTTCCGAGAAGGCTACGGTTCTGGCAGACAAGAAAGGTCAGTTCGTTTTCAAGGTTGCTACCGACGCAACCAAGCTGGAAATCAAGAAGGCCGTCGAAAGCCTGTTCAGCGTGAAAGTAGAGCGTGTTACTACCCTGAACGTACTGGGTAAAAGCAAGCGCACTGCTCGCGGTCTGGGCAAGCGTAATGACTGGAAGAAGGCAGTTATCTCCCTTCAGCCAGGCCAAGATCTCGATTTCAGCAGCAGTGCTGAGTAAGGAAGGGGTGCATCATGGCAATCGTTAAATGCAAACCGACTTCCCCTGGCCGCCGTTTCGTGGTCAAGGTGGTCAACCAGGAGCTGCATAAAGGCGCTCCTCACGCACCGCTGCTCGAGAAAAAATCGAAGTCTGGTGGTCGTAACAACAATGGCCGTATTACCACCCGTCACATCGGTGGTGGTCACAAGCAGCATTACCGCATGATCGACTTCCGTCGCAACGACAAAGATGGCATCACCGCCACTGTCGAGCGTATCGAATACGATCCTAACCGTACTGCTCACATCGCTCTGGTTCTGTACGCAGACGGCGAGCGTCGCTACATCCTCGCACCGAAAGGCGTGAGCGCTGGCGACCAGCTGATTGCAGGTGCTCTGGCACCAATCAAGCCAGGCAACTCGCTGCAGCTGCGCAACATCCCGGTTGGTAGCACCATCCACGGCATCGAACTGAAGCCGGGTAAAGGTGCTCAGATCGCTCGCTCTGCTGGTGCTTCGGCTCAGCTGATCGCTCGTGAAGGTGTCTATGTGACCCTGCGCCTGCGTTCGGGCGAAATGCGCAAAGTGCTGTCCGAGTGCCGTGCAACGCTGGGTGAGGTTTCGAACTCCGAGCACAGCCTGCGCTCGCTGGGTAAAGCCGGTGCCAAACGCTGGCGTGGCGTTCGCCCAACCGTTCGTGGTGTTGCCATGAACCCGGTCGACCACCCACATGGTGGTGGTGAAGGTCGTACCTCCGGTGGTCGTCATCCGGTATCGCCATGGGGCTTCCCGACTAAGGGCGCGAAGACACGTGGTAATAAGCGTACCGACAAAATGATCGTCCGTCGTCGCAAGTAAATAGAGGGATACGACAGTGCCACGTTCTCTGAAAAAAGGTCCTTTTATTGATCTTCACCTACTGAAGAAGATCGAAGTGGCGGCGGAAAAGAACGATCGCAAACCAGTTAAGACCTGGTCGCGTCGTTCGATGATCCTGCCACAAATGGTCGGTCTGACCATCGCAGTACACAACGGTCGTCAGCACGTCCCCGTTCTCGTGAACGAAGACATGGTCGGCCACAAACTGGGCGAGTTCGCCGGTACCCGTACATATCGCGGGCACGTGGCTGACAAGAAAGCCAAGCGTTAAGGGGTAAGGAAATGGAAGTAGCCGCTAAGTTGTCGGGCGCTCGAATCTCCGCCCAGAAAGCCCGCTTGGTCGCCGACCAGATCCGCGGGAAGAAGGTGGGCGAAGCGCTCAACCTGCTGGCTTTTAGCAGTAAAAAAGCCGCGGAAATCATGAAGAAAGTGCTGGAGTCGGCCGTAGCCAACGCCGAGCACAACGAAGGCGCAGACGTTGATGACCTGAAGGTCAGCACCGTTTTCGTCAACGAAGGGCGTTCGCTGAAGCGCATCATGCCTCGTGCCAAAGGCCGGGCTGATCGCATCGTCAAGCGGTCTTGCCATATCACTGTCAAGGTTGCTGACAAGTAACGGAGTCGATCAGATGGGTCAGAAAGTACATCCCATTGGCATTCGCCTGGGAATCGTCAAGGAGCACACCTCCGTCTGGTACGCAGACGGTCGGACTTATGCGGACTACTTGTTCGCAGATCTGAAGGTGCGTGAGTATCTCCAAGACAAACTAAAAAGCGCGTCCGTAAGCCGTATCGATATCCATCGTCCGGCCCAAACTGCACGCATCACCATTCACACCGCTCGTCCTGGTATCGTTATCGGGAAGAAAGGTGAGGACGTTGAGAAGCTGCGTCAGGACCTGACCAAGCAAATGGGTGTGCCTGTGCACATCAATATCGAAGAGATCCGCAAGCCGGAGCTCGACGGTATGCTGGTTGCGCAGAGCGTAGCTCAGCAGCTGGAGCGTCGTGTGATGTTCCGTCGCGCCATGAAGCGCGCCGTACAGAACGCCATGCGCATTGGTGCCAAAGGCATCAAGATCCAAGTGAGCGGTCGTCTCGGCGGTGCTGAAATCGCACGTACTGAATGGTATCGCGAAGGTCGTGTGCCATTGCACACCCTGCGTGCCGACATCGACTATGCCAACTACGAAGCTCACACCACCTACGGTGTGATCGGTGTGAAGGTTTGGATTTTCAAAGGCGAAGTAATCGGTGGTCGCCAAGAAGAACTGAAACCACAAGCACCTGCGCCTCGTAAAAAAGCTGCTAAGTAAGGGGTACGCCAAATGTTGCAACCTAAGCGTACGAAGTTCCGCAAGCAGATGACTGGCCACAACCGTGGTCTGGCTCAGCGCGGTAGCAAAGTCAGCTTCGGCGAGTTCGCGCTGAAGTCTGTAGCTCGTGGTCGTCTCACCGCTCGTCAGATCGAGTCAGCGCGTCGTGCACTGACCCGTCACGTAAAACGTGGCGGCAAGATCTGGATCCGTGTATTCCCGGACAAGCCTATCTCCAAAAAGCCCCTCGAAGTTCGTATGGGTAAAGGTAAGGGTAACGTGGAATATTGGGTTGCCCAGATTCAGCCAGGCAAAGTCCTGTATGAAATCGAGGGTGTTTCCGAAGAGCTGGCGCGTGAGGCTTTCGCCTTGGCGGCTGCAAAGCTGCCTCTCGCCACCTCCTTTGTTAAGCGGACGGTGATGTGATGAAAGCGAATGAACTTCGTGAAAAATCAGCACAGCAACTGAACGAGCAACTGCTCGGCTTGCTGCGCGACCAGTTCAATCTGCGCATGCAGAAAGCAACTGGCCAGTTGGGGCAGTCTCACCTGCTCTCGCAAGTGAAGCGCGACATCGCTCGCGTGAAAACTGTGCTCAACCAGCAGGCAGGTAAGTGATCATGGCTGAAGCCGAAAAAACCGTCCGTACGCTGACTGGCCGTGTGGTCAGCGACAAGATGGACAAAACCATCACCGTATTGATCGAGCGTCGCGTAAAGCACCCGATCTACGGTAAATACGTTAAGCGTTCGACTAAGCTGCACGCTCACGACGAAACCAATCAGTGCAAGATCGGCGACAAGGTCACTATTCGTGAAACCCGTCCGCTGGCCAAGACCAAGTCCTGGGCACTGGTTGACGTTCTCGAACGCGCTGTTGAAGTCTAAGGGCTAGGGGTCGGAGAAATTCTATGATTCAGACTCAATCCATGCTCGATGTGGCCGATAACAGCGGCGCTCGTCGCGTCATGTGCATCAAGGTACTGGGCGGCTCGCACCGCCGGTACGCTGGCATCGGCGACATCATCAAGGTGACCGTGAAGGAAGCAATTCCTCGTGGCAAGGTGAAGAAGGGTCAAGTGATGACTGCTGTTGTAGTCCGCACTCGCCACGGCGTACGTCGTGCTGACGGCTCCATCATCCGCTTCGATGGCAACGCTGCTGTTCTGTTGAACAACAAGCAAGAGCCAATCGGCACCCGTATCTTTGGGCCAGTGACCCGTGAACTTCGTTCTGAGAAGTTCATGAAGATCGTCTCGCTCGCCCCAGAAGTGCTGTAAGGAGATCCGACATGCAAAAGATTCGTCGTGACGACGAGATCATCGTGATCGCCGGCAAAGACAAAGGCAAGCGCGGTAAGGTGCTCAAGGTTCTCGCTGACGACCGTCTGGTCGTTGGTGGGGTCAACCTGGTGAAGCGTCATACCAAGCCTAACCCGATGTCGGGCGTACAGGGCGGTATCGTCGAGAAAGAAGCGCCTCTGCACGCTTCCAACGTCGCCATTTTCAACGGCGAAACCAACAAGGCTGACCGCGTTGGTTTCAAAGTAGAAGAAGGCAAAAAAATTCGTGTCTTCAAGTCGACCCAAAAAGCGGTTGATGCTTGAACACTGCTAGGTAGAAGACCATGGCACGACTGAAAGAGATTTACCGGAAGGAAATCGCTCCCAAGCTTAAGGAAGAACTTAAGCTGGCGAACGTGATGGAAGTTCCGCGCGTTACCAAGATCACCCTGAACATGGGTCTGGGCGAAGCGATCGGCGACAAGAAAGTCATCGAGCACGCTGTAGCCGACATCGAGAAGATCACCGGCCAGAAAGCCGTTGTGACCTTCGCTCGTAAATCCATCGCGGGCTTCAAAGTCCGTGAAGGCTGGCCGATCGGTGTCAAGGTGACCTTGCGTCGCGAAAAGATGTACGAATTCCTGGACCGCCTGCTGGCGATCTCCCTGCCTCGGGTACGCGACTTCCGCGGCCTGAATGCCAAGTCCTTCGATGGTCGTGGCAACTACAGCATGGGCGTGAAAGAGCAGATCATTTTCCCGGAAATCGATTACGACAAGATCGATGCTCTGCGCGGTCTGGACATTACCCTGACCACCACTGCTCGTTCGGATGAAGAAGGTCGCGCCTTGCTGCGTGCTTTCAACTTCCCGTTCCGCAACTGATTGGAGTAGGAAAATGGCCAAGAAGAGCATGAAGAACCGTGAGCTGAAGCGTCAGCTGACGGTAGCTAAATACGCCAAGAAGCGTGCTGAGCTGAAAGCTATCATCGTCGATCTGAACGCAAGTGAAGAAGAACGCTGGAATGCTTCCGTAGCTCTGCAGAAGCAGCCACGTGACGCAAGCGCCTCGCGCATGCGTAACCGCTGCCGCCTGACTGGTCGTCCACATGGCGTATACCGCAAGTTCGGCCTCGGCCGTAACATGCTGCGCCAGGCCGCCATGCGCGGTGACGTACCAGGTCTGGTAAAAGCCAGCTGGTAAGTCGGACCGGCCTGGTGCCGGCGGAAAATTGAGCAATCAACCGACCGCCGGTGTCATGGCGATTGAATCAAGCCCCTTATGGGGCTTGATTCATTTCTGGCGTACGTCTAGAATTGCCGGCTCGCCTGAGCCCGGGTTTTTGGACCGGATCACACGCTCGGCGACGTTGTAGCCGCAAGGCTAATTATTTTTGTATCAGGAGCGTCTAGCCCATGAGTATGCAGGACCCGTTAGCGGACATGCTAACTCGAATCCGTAATGCCCAGATGGCTGAAAAGTCCGTCGTAAGCATGCCATCTTCCACGTTGAAGGTAGCTGTGGCCAAAGTTCTGAAGGACGAAGGTTACATCGCGGGTTTTCAGGTAAGCAGCGAAGCAAAACCGTCGCTTTCCATCGAGCTGAAATACTTCGAAGGCCGTCCGGTCATCGAGGAAGTCAAGCGCGTAAGTCGTCCAGGCCTGCGTCAGTACAAATCCGTTGAAGATCTGCCAAAAGTTCGTGGCGGTCTCGGCGTATCCATCGTCTCCACCAACAAAGGTGTGATGACGGATCGTGCTGCGCGCGCTGCCGGTGTCGGCGGCGAAGTACTTTGCACAGTGTTCTAAGGGGGGATAAGCATGTCTCGCGTCGCTAAGAACCCCGTTAAGCTGCCAGCTGGTGTCGAAGTCAAATTCGCCGGCCAACAGCTTTCGGTGAAGGGTGCCAAGGGCACTCTGGAACTGAACGTTCACTCGTCGGTTGAAATCGTTGAAGAGGCTGGCGAACTGCGTTTCGCTGCCAAGAATGGCGATCAGCAGACCCGTGCAATGGCCGGTACCACTCGCGCTTTGGTCAACAACATGGTCCAGGGCGTAAGCCAAGGCTTCGAGCGCAAGCTCCAGCTGGTCGGTGTTGGCTACAAGGCACAAGCAAAAGGCACAGTGCTGAACCTGTCGCTGGGCTTCTCTCATCCGGTGGATTACGAGTTGCCGCAAGGCATCACCGCTGAGACTCCTAGCCAGACCGATATCCTGATCAAGGGCATCGACAAGCAGCTGGTGGGTCAAGTGGCCGCTGAAATCCGCGATTTCCGTCCGCCAGAGCCTTACAAAGGCAAAGGTGTACGTTACGCAGACGAAGTCGTCCGCCGTAAAGAAGCCAAGAAGAAGTAGGGCATAGCAAATGACCGACAAAAAAGTTACTCGACTGCGTCGCGCTCGCAAAGCACGCCTGAAAATGCACGAACTCGAAGTCGTGCGTCTCTGCGTGTTCCGCTCTTCGCAGCACATCTATGCCCAGGTCATCTCGGCCGACGGCAGCAAGGTCCTGGCAAGTGCCTCGACTTTGGACAAAGAATTGCGTGATGGTGCCACTGGCAACATTGACGCGGCCACTAAGGTTGGCCAGCTGGTCGCTTCGCGTGCTAAGGCCGCTGGCGTCTCGCAGGTGGCTTTCGACCGCTCTGGCTTCAAGTACCACGGTCGCGTCAAAGCGCTGGCCGATGGCGCTCGTGAAGCTGGGCTGGAGTTCTAAGTTATGTCAAATAACGACCAAAAGCGCGACGAAGGCTACATCGAGAAGCTGGTTCAAGTTAACCGCGTTGCCAAGACCGTCAAAGGCGGCCGTATCTTCACCTTCACCGCGTTGACCGTGGTAGGTGATGGCAAGGGCCGTGTTGGCTTCGGCCGTGGCAAGTCTCGTGAAGTGCCTGCTGCCATCCAGAAAGCTATGGAAGCAGCTCGTCGCAACATGATTCAAGTGGACCTGAACGGGACCACCTTGCAGTACGCCATGAAGTCTGCCCACGGCGCTTCGAAGGTGTACATGCAGCCTGCTTCGGAAGGTACCGGTATCATCGCTGGCGGCGCAATGCGTGCCGTTCTCGAAGTCGCTGGTGTCCAGAACGTTCTGGCCAAGTGCTACGGCTCCACCAACCCCGTCAACGTGGTTCACGCTACGTTCAAGGGTCTGAAAGCCATGCAGTCCCCGTCGTCCATCGCCGCCAAGCGCGGTCTGAACGTTGAGGAGATCATCTGATCATGGCTACCGTAAAAGTTACGCTGATCAAAAGCATGACCGGCCGTATCCCTAACCACAAACTGTGCGTTAAGGGTCTGGGTCTGCGTCGCATCGGTCACACTGTAGAAGTCCAGGATACTCCCGAGAATCGCGGGATGATCAACAAGGCCTACTACATGCTTCGCGTAGAGGGTTAATCGATGAAACTCAATGATCTGAGTCCAGCTCCCGGTTCGCGTCGCGAAAAGCACCGTCCGGGTCGTGGTATCGGTAGTGGTTTGGGCAAGACCGGTGGCCGCGGCCACAAAGGTCAGACCTCCCGCTCCGGTGGCACCATCGCTCCAGGCTTTGAAGGCGGTCAACAGCCGCTGCATCGTCGCCTGCCGAAGTTCGGTTTCGTTTCCCTGAAAGCCATGGACCGCGCAGAAGTGCGTCTGTCCGAGCTGGCCAAAGTGGAAGGCGACATCGTCTCCGTGCAGTCCCTGAAGGATGCCAACGTGATCAACCAGAACGTTCAGCGTGTGAAAATCATGCTGTCGGGCGAAGTGACTCGCGCTGTAACCATCCAGGGTATCGCCGCCACCAAAGGTGCGCGTGCGGCTATCGAAGCAGCTGGCGGCAAGTTCGAGGAATAAATGGCTAAGCAAGGTGCTCTCTCAGCGCTAGGCAAGGGCGGTATGTCTGAACTCTGGGCTCGTCTGCGTTTTCTGTTCCTGGCGATCATCGTCTACAGAATTGGCGCACACATCCCGGTTCCAGGTATCAACCCGGACCGACTCGCAGACCTGTTTCGACAGAATGAGGGGACCATTCTTAGCTTGTTCAACATGTTTTCCGGTGGCGCGCTGGAACGGATGAGCATCTTTGCACTGGGGATCATGCCGTACATTTCGGCATCGATCATCATGCAGCTGATGACCGCCGTGAGCCCGCAGCTGGAGCAGTTGAAGAAGGAAGGTGAAGCTGGCCGTCGCAAGATCAGCCAGTACACCCGCTATGGCACCGTCATCCTGGCCTTGGTGCAGGCGATCGGCATGTCGATCGGCCTGGCCAACCAGGGTGTGGCGTTCACTGCAAGCTTCAGCTTCTACTTCGTGGCGGTCTCCACGTTCGTGGCGGGCGCCATGTTCATGATGTGGCTGGGTGAGCAGATTACTGAGCGTGGTGTGGGTAACGGTATCTCGATGTTGATCTTCGCGGGTATCGTTGCTGGTCTTCCGAGAGCGATAGGGCAGTCTTTCGAGTCTGCACGTCAGGGCGACATCAACATCTTCGCGCTGGTTGCAATCGGTCTGCTGGCGGTGGCGATTATCGGTTTCGTGGTGTTCATCGAGCGTGGTCAGCGGCGAATCGCCGTTCACTATGCCAAGCGTCAGCAGGGCCGCAAGGTCTTCGCTGCGCAGACGAGCCACTTGCCGCTGAAAGTGAACATGGCCGGTGTGATTCCTGCCATTTTCGCGAGCAGCATCTTGCTGTTCCCGGCTTCGCTGGGCTCCTGGTTCGGTCAGTCCGAAGGTATGGGCTGGTTGCAGGACGTCTCGCAGTCGATCGCTCCTGGTCAGCCGTTGAACATTCTGCTGTTTAGTGCAGGGATCATTTTCTTCTGCTTCTTCTATACGGCGTTGATGTTCAATCCGAAAGACGTAGCGGAAAACCTGAAGAAGTCCGGTGCCTTTATTCCGGGTATTCGTCCGGGCGAACAGTCGGCGCGCTACATTGATGGCGTTTTGACTCGTTTGACCATGTTCGGTGCCCTGTACATGATGTGCGTCTGCTTGCTTCCACAGTTTCTGGTGGTGGCTGCAAACGTTCCGTTCTACCTTGGCGGGACCTCGTTGCTGATTGTGGTAGTGGTTGTGATGGACTTTATGTCCCAAGTACAATCGCACCTCGTTTCGCACCAGTACGAATCCCTGATGAAGAAAGCCAACCTGAAAGGCTACGGTGGCAGCGGTCTGCTGCGCTGACAGTCCCTTAAGGTTCGAGGAGTTGGCAATGAAAGTTCGTGCATCGGTGAAAAAGCTGTGCCGTAACTGCAAAATCATTCGTCGCGAAGGCGTCGTTCGAGTCATTTGCAGCGCAGAGCCGCGTCACAAACAGCGCCAAGGCTGACTGTGATGTGCTACAAGCCCGGCAGCTAGTGCGCTGCCGGGTTGATTATTTGTTATTACAGCGATATTATCTCGCGCCCTATTTCTTGGCTTCCGGGGCGTAGGTAGCTGTCAATTGGAGTCCCACTGAATGGCCCGTATTGCAGGCGTCAACATTCCAGATAACAAGCACACTGTTATCTCGCTGACCTACATCTATGGTGTTGGTCGCACTACTGCACAGAAAATCTGTGCAGACACTGGGGTCAACCCAGCCGCAAAGATCAAGGATCTGAGCGACGAGCAGATTGAACAGCTGCGTGGCGAAGTGGCGAAGTTCACCACCGAAGGTGATCTGCGCCGCGAAATCAACATGAAAATCAAGCGCTTGATGGATCTGGGCTGCTACCGCGGTCTTCGTCATCGTCGTGGTCTGCCAGTACGCGGTCAGCGTACCAAGACCAACGCGCGTACCCGTAAAGGTCCGCGTAAGCCGATCCGCAAGTAATCGCACCAGCGAATCGACAGGAATCTAGTCATGGCAAAACCTGCTGCTCGTCCTCGTAAGAAAGTCAAAAAGACAGTGGTTGATGGCATCGCCCACATCCACGCGTCTTTCAACAACACCATCGTGACCATTACCGATCGTCAAGGTAACGCCCTGTCCTGGGCTACTTCCGGCGGTTCGGGTTTCCGCGGTTCTCGCAAGTCCACCCCGTTCGCTGCCCAGGTGGCTGCTGAGCGTGCTGGTCAAGCTGCGCTGGAATATGGCCTGAAGAACCTCGACGTCAACGTCAAGGGTCCAGGTCCAGGTCGTGAGTCCGCTGTCCGTGCATTGAACGGCTGTGGCTATAAGATCGCCAGCATCACCGACGTGACGCCAATCCCGCATAACGGGTGCCGTCCGCCGAAGAAGCGCCGCGTGTAATTCAGGAGACGATAGATAATGGCTCGTTACATTGGTCCAAAATGCAAACTGGCTCGTCGTGAAGGCACTGACCTGTTCCTGAAAAGCGGCGTTCGCGCCCTGGAATCGAAGTGCAATATCGAAGCAGCCCCAGGTATCCACGGTCAGCGCCGTGGCCGCCAGTCCGACTACGGCACCCAGCTGCGTGAAAAGCAGAAAGTCCGTCGTATCTATGGCGTTCTCGAGCGTCAGTTCAGCGGTTACTACAAGGAAGCTGCCGGCAAGAAAGGCGCAACCGGTGAGAACCTGCTGCAACTGCTCGAATGCCGTCTGGACAACGTTGTATACCGTATGGGCTTCGGCTCGACTCGTGCCGAATCCCGTCAGTTGGTATCGCACAAGTCCGTCAGCGTCAACGGCAAGACCGTTAACGTTCCGTCCTACCAGGTTCGTGCTGGTGACGTGGTCGCGATTCGCGAGAAAGCAAAAAACCAGCTTCGCATTGTCCAAGCTCTCGATCTGTGTGCCCAACGTGGCCGCGTAGAATGGGTAGAAGTAGACACTGAGAAGAAGTCGGGCGTTTTCAAGAACGTTCCTGCTCGCAGTGATCTGTCCGCCGACATCAACGAAAGCCTGATTGTCGAGCTCTACTCCAAGTAAGGGCTAGAAAATAGGTGCATCCATGCAGATTTCGGTAAATGAGTTCCTGACGCCCCGCCACATTGATGTGCAGGTCGTCAGTCCAACCCGCGCCAAAATCACTCTCGAGCCTCTCGAGCGTGGTTTCGGCCATACCCTGGGCAACGCGCTGCGACGCATCCTGTTGTCCTCAATGCCCGGCTGCGCAGTAGTCGAGGCCGAGATTGACGGTGTACTCCACGAGTACAGCGCCATCGAAGGTGTACAGGAAGACGTCATTGAAATCCTGTTGAACCTGAAAGGCCTGGCTATCAAGCTGCACGGTCGTGACGAAGTTACGCTGACCTTGTCGAAAAAGGGTTCGGGGGTGGTTACCGCTGCCGATATTCAGCTGGATCATGATGTCGAGATCGTTAATCCCGATCACGTAATCGCTAACCTGGCGTCTAACGGCGCCCTGAACATGAAGCTCGTCGTAGCTCGTGGTCGTGGTTATGAACCGGCCGACTCGCGTCAAAGCGATGAAGACGAAAGCCGCAGCATTGGTCGCTTGCAGCTCGATTCTTCGTTCAGCCCGGTACGTCGTATCGCATACGTGGTGGAAAACGCCCGTGTCGAGCAGCGCACCAACCTGGACAAGCTGGTTATTGATCTGGAAACCAACGGTACCCTGGATCCTGAAGAGGCTATCCGTCGCGCTGCAACCATCCTGCAACAGCAGCTGGCTGCGTTCGTCGATCTCAAAGGTGACAGCGAGCCTGTGGTAATCGAGCAAGAAGACGAGATCGATCCGATCCTGCTTCGCCCGGTTGACGATCTGGAACTGACTGTACGTTCGGCTAACTGCCTTAAGGCGGAAAACATTTACTACATCGGCGACCTGATTCAGCGTACCGAAGTAGAACTGTTGAAGACTCCGAACCTGGGCAAGAAATCCTTGACTGAAATCAAGGACGTTCTGGCCTCCCGCGGTCTGTCCCTCGGCATGCGCCTCGACAACTGGCCGCCTGCAAGTCTTAAGAAGGACGACAAGGCGACTGCCTGATCGTCGTAATCACCGAACGTAGTGTTTGGTAAGGAATGAACCATGCGTCATCGTAAAAGTGGACGTCACCTGAGCCGTACCAGCTCGCACCGCAAGGCCATGTTTCAGAACATGGCGGTGTCGCTGTTCGAGCACGAGCTGATCAAGACTACCCTGCCAAAAGCCAAGGAACTGCGCCGCGTTGCCGAGCCGCTGATCACTCTGGCCAAGGTGGACAGCGTTGCAAACCGCCGTCTCGCTTTCGACCGTACTCGCTCGAAAGAAATGGTTGGTAAGCTGTTCAACGATCTGGGCAAGCGCTATGCAACCCGTCAGGGCGGCTACCTGCGTATCCTCAAGTGCGGCTTCCGCGCTGGCGATAACGCACCTATGGCGTACGTCGAGCTGGTTGATCGTCCTGTCGGTGGCTCGGTTGAAGCTGCCGAATAAGACGAAAAGTCTGTTCTGAAAAACCGGGCCCTGGCCCGGTTTTTTTATGCCTGCTCGTTAGCCAAAATCTATCGGCTAAAGATAATTTCTCGATTAGTGCTATGGATAGGATTCTCGGATACTTGCTTCAAGCCGCTCAAGTCGGCACCTACACAGCAAGCCAGACCAAGGAACATCGTCCATGAGCCAGAGCAAGATCCTCACCACTGCCAGCGGCGCACCTGTCGCCGACAACCAGAATTCCCGCTCGGCGGGACCTCGTGGTCCCTTGTTGCTGGACGATTTCCATCTGATTGAAAAACTCGCGCACTTCAACCGCGAGAACATTCCAGAACGTCGCGTGCATGCCAAAGGTTCGGGCGCATACGGTACCTTTACCGTCACTCGGGACATCACTGAATACTCCAGCGCCAAGCTGTTCAGCGCGGTAGGCAAGCAGACCGAAACCTTCTTGCGGTTCTCCACCGTGGGTGGCGAGCGTGGTTCGGCAGATACCGAGCGCGACCCGCGTGGTTTCGCGCTCAAGTTCTACACCGAGGAAGGCAACTGGGACATCGTAGGCAATAACACGCCTGTGTTCTTCATTCGCGATCCGATGAAGTTTCCAGACTTTATCCACACACAGAAGCGCTTGCCTCAGAGCAACCTGAAAAGTGCGCAGATGATGTGGGACTTCTGGTCGCATTCGCCTGAGTCATTGCATCAGGTCACCATCCTGTTCTCGGATCGGGGTATTCCTGATGGCTATCGTCACATGCACGGCTTTGGTAGCCATACTTACAGCCTGATCAACGCCAAGGGCGAGCGGCACTGGGTCAAGTGGCACTACAAGACGGCTCAGGGGATCAAGAACCTGGCACCTGCCGACGCGGCTCGTATTGCCGGCACCGATCCGGATTACGCTCAGCGCGATCTGTTCGATGCGATCGAGCGTGGGGATTACCCCAAGTGGCGCGTATGCATGCAGATCATGAGCGAGGACCAGGCGAACCGTCATCACGAGAATCCCTTCGACGTGACCAAGACCTGGTCGCAGAAGGAGTTCCCGTTGATCGAAGTGGGCATGCTGGAACTGAACCGTAATCCGCTGAACTACTTTGCCGAAGTCGAGCAAGCGACCTTTGGCCCGAGCAACATGGTGCCCGGTGTAGGGCTGTCACCTGACCGCATGCTGCAGGGTCGTGTGTTCGCTTACGCCGATGCTCACCGCTATCGCGTCGGAACCAATCACCAGCAACTGCCGGTGAACGCGCCGCGCAGCCCGGTTCATTCGTACCAGCGAGACGGCTCCATGGCGTTTGGCAGCAATGGCGGGGCAGCACCCAACTACGAGCCGAACAGCTATGCAGATGCGCCCAAGCAAGCGCCTCAGTACCGCGAACCTGCCTTGGCCTTGCATGGCGATGCGGATCGCTTCGATCATCGCGTGGACGCGGACTACTACAGCCAGGCTGGTGCTCTGTTCCGTTTGATGAGTGCCGAGCAGCAGGCGCTGCTGATCGACAACATCACCGGTGCGATGATGGGTGTGAGCGCGGACGTGGTGGAGCGCCAGCTGCAGCACTTCTACCATGCCGATGAAGCCTACGGTAATGGCATCGCCAAAGCCTTGGGCATCCAGCTCGGCTGAACCTAAGTGATAAAAAGAACCGCCCTCATTTGGGCGGTTTTTCGCTTTATTTCGTCACTTTTTCTCTGCTTTTTAGCGTATTTCTGCACCGCAGGCCGTGACGTATCCGCAACCTTGGTTCAAACTATGCCTTTCTGCTAGGAGATCTACGGCGATGCAAGGCCACCCGGACGTAATCGATTACCTCAATACTTTGCTCACTGGCGAGCTGGCTGCCCGTGACCAGTATTTCATCCACTCGCGGATGTACGAGGACTGGGGCTTCGCCAAGCTCTTCGAGCGCATCAATCACGAAATGGAAGAAGAGGCGGGTCATGCCGACGCCTTGATGCGCCGCATCCTGATGCTCGAAGGCACGCCGCGCATGCGCCCGGACGATCTCGAGGTCGGGACCGATGTGCCGAGCATGATCGCCGCCGATCTGCGTTTGGAATACAAGGTGCGCGCTGCGCTGTGCAAGGGGATCGAGTTGTGCGAACAGCACAATGACTACGTGACCCGCGACATTCTGCGCGTGCAGTTGGCGGATACCGAGGAAGACCATACGTATTGGTTGGAAAAGCAGCAGGGGCTGATCAAGTCGATTGGGCTGGAGAATTATCTGCAGTCGCAGTTCTGATCGATGGCAGGCTGTGGTTTGATTCGGCCGGTGGAATGTAGAGATCGCTGACGCGGCTTGCGCCGCTTCTACAGGGTCGCGCTGCTGATACAGGGATTGTGTTGAGAAAAGCCCCGCTTGCGCGGGGCTTTTTGTTTTCAGGCTTTGTCGCGTTCCAGCAGGGGCTTGAGGTAGTGGCCGGTATAGGACTGCTTCATCTCGGCGACCTGCTCCGGGGTGCCGACGGCGATGATCTGGCCACCTTTGGATCCGCCTTCCGGACCCAGGTCGACCAGCCAGTCGGCCGTCTTGATGACGTCCAGATTGTGCTCGATCACCACCACGGTGTTGCCGTGATCGCGCAGACGATGCAGCACGTCGAGCAATTGCTGGATGTCGGCAAAATGCAGGCCTGTTGTGGGTTCGTCGAGGATGTAGAGGGTTTTGCCCGTGTCGCGCTTGGACAGTTCGCGCGACAGCTTGACCCGCTGCGCTTCGCCACCAGACAGCGTAGTCGCCGACTGGCCCAGCTTGATGTAGGAAAGGCCCACGTCCATCAGCGTCTGCAATTTGCGGGCAAGCGCCGGTACCGCGTCGAAGAATTCACGAGCTTCCTCGATGGTCATCTCGAGTGTTTCGTGGATGTTCTTGCCCTTGTACTTGATCTCCAGGGTTTCGCGGTTGTAGCGCTTGCTCTTGCAGACGTCGCACGGCACGTAGATGTCAGGCAGGAAGTGCATTTCGACCTTGATCAAGCCGTCGCCCTGACAGGCTTCACAGCGTCCGCCCTTGACGTTGAAGGAGAATCGGCCCGGGCCATAGCCGCGTGAACGCGACTCAGGAACCCCGGCGAACAGTTCACGGATCGGCGTGAACAGCCCGGTGTAGGTGGCCGGGTTGGAGCGTGGCGTACGTCCGATCGGGCTTTGATCGATGTCCACGACCTTGTCCAGGTGCTGCAGGCCATTGATGCTGTCGTGTGCAGACGCTTCCAGCGTGGTTGCGCCGTTCAGGGCAGTTGCACTGAGGGGGAACAGAGTGTTGTTGATCAGCGTCGACTTGCCCGAGCCTGACACGCCGGTCACGCAGGTGAGCAGGCCGATCGGGATCTCCAGATCGACGTTGCGCAGGTTGTTGCCGCGGGCGCCCTTCAGGGTCAGGGCAAGCTTCTTGTTGCGTGGTGTGCGCTTGGCAGGTACGGCGATCTTCACGCGGCCGGACAGGTACTTGCCCGTCAGTGAGTCAGGATGGTCCATGACCTCCTGTGCGGTACCCTGGGCGACGATGTGGCCACCGTGGACGCCGGCGCCGGGGCCGATGTCGACCACGTAGTCGGCGAGGCGAATGGCATCTTCGTCATGCTCGACGACAATGACGGTATTACCGATGTCGCGCAGGTGCTTGAGGGTACCCAGCAGGCGGTCGTTGTCGCGTTGGTGCAGACCAATGGATGGCTCGTCGAGGATGTACATGACGCCCACCAGGCCCGCGCCGATCTGGCTGGCCAGGCGGATGCGCTGGGCCTCGCCGCCGGACAGGGTGTCGGCGCTGCGGTCCAGGGTCAGGTAGTCCAGGCCTACGTTGACGAGGAACTGCAGGCGCTCGCGGATTTCCTTGAGGATCTTGTCGGCGATTTCACCCTTGCGACCGGTCAGACTGAGGCTGCCGAAATAATCCGTGGCATCGCCGATCGGCAGACCCGTGACGGCAGGCAGGGTTTTTTCGCCCACCCATACGTGACGTGCCTCGCGGCGCAGGCGAGTGCCGCGGCAGTCTGGGCATGGCTGGGTGCTGAGGAATTTGGCGAGTTCCTCACGCACGCTGGCCGATTCGGTTTCGCGGTAGCGGCGCTCGAGGTTGGGCACGATGCCCTCGAAGGGGTGCGAGCGCTTGACGATATCGCCCCGGTCATTCAGGTAGCGGAAGTCGACATTATGGGTGCCGCTGCCGGTGAGGATGACTTTCTGCTGGTCGGCAGGCAGTTCATTGAACGGCACGTCCAGGCTGAACTGGTAGTGGCTGGCGAGCGAGCCGAGCATCTGGAAGTAATAGACGTTGCGCCTGTCCCAGCCGCGGATCGCGCCCTCGGCCAGGGTCAGCTCGCCGTTTACCAGGCGCTTGTTGTCGAAGAACTGCTTCACACCCAGGCCATCGCAGGTCGGGCAGGCACCGGCCGGGTTGTTGAAGGAGAACAGCTTGGGCTCCAGCTCGCTGATCGCATGTCCGCAGATCGGGCAGGCGAAACGTGCGGAGAAGATGATCTCTTCGAACGCGTCGTCATCCATCGAGGCGATCAGAGCGATGCCATCGGCCAGCTTCAGGGCCGTCTCGAAGGATTCGGCCAGGCGTTGCTGCAAGTCGGAACGGACCTTGAAGCGGTCCACGACGACTTCGATGGTGTGCTTCTTCTGCTTGTCGAGCTTGGGCAGTTCGTCCATCTCGTAGAGCTTGCCGTTGATGCGCGCGCGGACGAAGCCCTGGGCGCGCAGCTCTTCGAAAATGGCCAGGTGTTCGCCTTTGCGCTCACGGATGACCGGGGCCAGCAGCATCAGCCGCGCGCCTTCGGGCTGGGCCAGGACCAGGTCGACCATCTGGCTGACGGTCTGGGCTTCCAGCGGGATGTCGTGATCCGGGCAGCGCGGCGTCCCTACGCGGGCGTAGAGCAGGCGTAGGTAGTCGTAGATCTCGGTGATGGTGCCGACGGTGGAGCGGGGGTTGTGCGACGTCGACTTCTGTTCGATGGAAATGGCCGGCGACAGACCTTCGATGGTGTCGACGTCGGGCTTTTCCATCATCGACAGGAACTGCCGGGCATAGGCCGACAGCGATTCGACGTAGCGGCGTTGGCCTTCGGCGTAGAGGGTGTCGAAAGCCAGGGAGGATTTGCCTGAACCCGACAGCCCAGTAATGACGATCAATTTGTCACGGGGCAGGGTCAGGTCGATGTTTTTCAAATTGTGGGTTCGAGCCCCACGTACCAGAATCTTGTCCAAGGCGGCCTCGCGCGGCGGGCGTAAACAGGTGAGTATACGGGGCTTGTCAATGGCACCGCACGGTGCGTGCGCGCAAAGATGAAGAAGGCGCGTCATAGCGTCGCCATCTGTGCCGTTAATGGGTGGGACTGGTAGAATCGTCACCGGTTCACACGAGGTTTATCCATGCACGATCCCCACAGCGAACGCATGAGCAGCGGTGAAACCCGCGCAGCCAGCGGGTTGGCCCTGGTGTTCGCTTTCCGCATGCTGGGCATGTTCATGGTCTTGCCGGTACTGGCGACCTATGGCATGGACCTGGCAGGTGCCACCCCGGCCTTGATCGGTCTGGCGATCGGCGCCTATGGCTTGACCCAAGCCTTTCTGCAAATCCCTTTCGGGGTCATTTCCGACCGCATCGGCCGTCGCCCGGTGATCTACGGCGGCCTGGTGATCTTCGCCATCGGCAGTGTGGTCGCGGCCCAGGCCGATTCCATCTGGGGCGTAATCGCAGGACGCATCCTGCAGGGTGCCGGGGCGATATCGGCGGCGGTCATGGCTCTGCTCTCGGACCTGACTCGCGAGCAGAACCGTACCAAGGCGATGGCCATGATTGGCATGAGCATCGGTGTGTCCTTCGCCGTGGCGATGGTGGTCGGGCCGCTGCTGACCCGCGCCTTCGGCCTGCATGGGCTGTTCCTGGCGACCGGTGTGCTGGCTCTGGTCGGCATCGTGCTGGTAGCCTTCGTCGTGCCCAAGGCAACGGCCCACACTCGGCATCGCGAGTCCGGCGTGGCCCGGGGCGAGATGCTGGCCACGCTCAAGCACCCCGACCTGCTGCGCCTGGACCTGGGCATCTTCGTCCTCCACTCGATCCTGATGGCCAGCTTCGTCGCCTTGCCGCTGGCGCTGGTGGAGCGCGCCGGGTTGCCCAAGGAACAGCATTGGTGGGTTTACCTGACGGCGCTGGTCGTATCTTTTTTCGCAATGATTCCGTTCATCATCTACGGCGAAAAGAAGCGCAAGATGAAGCGTGTTCTGCTGGGCGCGGTGGCAACCCTGATGCTGGTGGAGCTGTTCTTCTGGGCGTTCGGCGACGGTCTCAAGGCGCTGGTGATCGGTACGGTGGTGTTCTTCACCGCGTTCAACCTGCTCGAGGCGTCGCTGCCTTCGTTGATCAGCAAGGTTTCGCCGGCCGGTGGCAAGGGGACGGCCATGGGGGTGTATTCCACCAGTCAGTTCATGGGGTCGGCCATGGGCGGCATCCTGGGTGGCTGGCTGTTCCAGCACGGTGGCCTGGGTGTGGTCTTCATCGGATGCGCGGCGCTGTGCGCCCTGTGGCTGGCCATAGCTGTTACTATGCGCGAACCACCCTACGTGACCAGTCTGCGCTTGCCGCTTTCGCCCCAAGCGATGCGCGAGACGGGATTGGCCGAGCGGTTGAAAACCGTGCCCGGTGTAACAGATGCGGTGGTGGTAGCAGAAGAAGCTGCCATCTATATCAAATTGGACAAAGAAATTTTGGATCGCACCGCCCTCGAGCGCCTGGTCAACCCAGCGCCGACAGCGTGCGAAGCCTAGGAGAACGATATGGCCCGTGGGGTTAACAAAGTCATTTTGGTCGGCACCTGTGGTCAGGATCCGGAAGTTCGCTACCTGCCCAACGGCAACGCGGTCACCAACCTGAGCCTGGCCACCAGCGAGCAGTGGACCGACAAGCAGAGCGGCCAGAAGGTCGAGCGTACCGAGTGGCACCGTGTGTCGATGTTCGGCAAGGTCGCGGAGATCGCCGGTGAGTACCTGCGCAAAGGCTCGCAGGTGTACATCGAAGGCAAGCTGCAGACCCGCGAGTGGGAAAAGGACGGTATCAAGCGGTACACCACCGAGATCATCGTCGACATGCAGGGCACCATGCAGCTGC
The DNA here is from genome assembly GCF_029960215.1 of Pseudomonas sp. PS01301. NCBI lineage: Bacteria > Pseudomonadati > Pseudomonadota > Gammaproteobacteria > Pseudomonadales > Pseudomonadaceae > Pseudomonas > Pseudomonas sp. PS01301. The sequence goes on from NZ_JASCPM010000023.1 coordinate 39,643, forward strand.
TGGGCGGCCGTCCGCAGAACAACGACCAGCAGGGTGGCGGTGGCAACAACTACCAGCAGTCGGCACCGGCTCCCCGTCAGCAGGCCCCGCGTCCGCAGCAGTCGGCACCGCAGCAGCGTTCGGCTCCGCCTGCCCAGCAGCAGCCGGCGCAGCAACCGGCTCCGGACTTTGACAGCTTTGATGATGATATTCCGTTCTAAGCTGCCCGCCTGAACCGAAAAAGCCCCGCTGCCACCCGGCAGCGGGGCTTTTTGTTGCTCGCCAAAAAGCAGGCGAGGTCGCGGCTTGCAATCGGCCTTCGCAGCCTGATTTGGCGTCAGTTTTTCAGCTGTTTTTGCAGCGGCAAAATATAAATATATGCATCGCGTATTCTCTTGCCGCGGCCCCGTCGCTTCACTAAGCTTTTTCGAAACTTCGCGTCCTGTTGCCCGCGTGCTGTTGCTCACAGCGCAATGCCTGCAGCCGATACACCCCATCGAACGGAATCATTCCATGGCATCAGGTCATCGCTTTCATGCGCTCGACAGTCTTCGCGGCATCTGCGCATTGGCGGTGGTGTTGTACCACCTGCATGTGGTGGGCAGCCTGACCGAGCTGGCGTTCTTTCGCAGTGCCGATCTTTTCGTCGACTTCTTCTTCGTGCTCAGCGGGTTCGTGATCACTCATGCCTATGGTGCGCGGCGCGATCTGGACCTGCGGCGGTTCTTCATTCTGCGTACGTTTCGTCTGGCGCCACTGCATGTGTGCCTGCTGGGAGTGTTCATCGTCTTCGAGTTCGTGAAGTGGGGCGCGGCGCAGCAGGGGGTCAGCTTCAACAAGGAGCCGTTCACCGGCATGTATGCGCCTTCGCAGATCCTGCCAAACCTGTTGCTGATCCAGGCATGGACGCCGTTGACCGAGAACATGTCGTTCAACTACCCCTCCTGGAGCATCAGCATCGAGTACTACATGTATCTGATTTTCGCCGCGGTGGTGCTGTGCACGTCGGCGCGGCGGGTGCTGGTGTGGGCGGGGATCGTCATCGTCGCCGTGGCGATGCTGTACAGCGGGTCGGGGCCGTTTACCGCGCTGGCCTACAAGGGGCTGACCTGCTTCTTCGCTGGTGCCTTGTGCTACAAGGTGTTCGAAGCGCTGCGCCAACGGGTGCAGCTGGGGTTTGGCGTGGCATCGCTGCTGGAAATGCTGGCGGGCGCTTTGATTGTGTGGACCTTGAGCAGCGACAGCCCGAACAAGGCCGTGCTGGCTAGCGTGCTGTTCTGCGTGACTGTGACCTTGTATGCGTTCGATGCCGGCATTGTTTCCAGCCTGCTCAAGGCGCGTCTGTTCGAGTTGCTGGGGCGGCTGTCATACTCGATCTACCTGACCCATGTGATCATTTTGAGTGTGTTGATCCTGCTGTTCATGGTGCTGGAGAAGAAGACCGGGTTGCCACTGGCGCCGGTGTTCGGAGATTTCCGTTACCTGGATAGCGGTTATCCGTGGCTCAACAACCTGCTCGTGGGCCTGGTATTGCTGGCCGTGATCGGAATTTCCTTCGTCACCTACCACCTGATCGAGGTCAACGGACAGAAGTGGGGGCGTCGTTTACTGGGGCAGCGATTGCCTGCGCGGGCCGTGCCGGGCTGAGGCTGCGGCGCTGCCACGAAACCCTCTTTTTGATAGCGCGTGACGTCAGCGTCAGAAAAACGCAAAATGGCTGTTCGATTCGAGTGCGGGCGAAGGTTTGATCGTCGACCACGCGCCTGCGGTTAATCTGAACTGTCAATTTGAACGGACCTGCTGACTCTATGCGAATGCGCCTTATGCTGTTGGGCGGTGGGAATGCCCTGGGGCATGCGCTGATTCGCCTTGGAGCGGAAGAGGGCATCGGCTTCCTGGCTCCACGTCCACCGGACACTGGTTGGGATGCAGCCAGCCTCACCGACCTGCTCGATGAAACCCGCCCCGATGCGCTGATCAACCTGGCGTACTACTTCGACTGGTTTCAGGCCGATGCCGTGAGTCAGGCGCGCCTGGACCAGCAGGAGCTCGCGGTGGAGCGTCTGGCCGAGCGATGCCAGGAGCATCAGATTGTGCTGCTGCAGCCTTCCAGCTATCGTGTGTTCGATGGCTCGCGGGCCACTGCCTATAGCGAAAAGGACGAGCCGGTGCCTCTGGGCCTGCGCGGTCAGGCACTGTGGCGAATCGAGCAGAGCGTGCGTGCGGCTTGCCCGCGACATGTGCTATTGCGTTTCGGCTGGCTGCTGGACGACAGCGCCGACGGCGTACTGGGCCGTTACCTGCGGCGTGCCGAGTTGCCGCAACCCTTGCCTCTGGCCGATGACCGACGTGGTAATCCGACCCCCGTAGACGATGCTGCACGGGTGATCCTCTCGGTGCTCAAGCAGCTGGACTGTGAAGCGCCGCTGTGGGGCACCTACCACTACGCCGGCAACGAGGCGACCACCGCCCTGGCCCTGGGCCAGGCGATCATCAGCGAAGCCAAGACGCTGCATTCGCTGGCGATCGATGCGCCCACCGCGCAGGCCCACGCCGCGCGACCTGATGCAGGGGAAGAACCGCAACACGCGGTACTGGCCTGCAAGAAAATTTTGCACACTTTCGGCATCAAGCCGCGCGCCTGGCGTTCGGGGTTGCCGAGCCTTCTGGACAGATACTACCGACATGGTTGATACACCCATTCTGATCACCGGCGGCGCCGGTTTCATTGGCTCCCACCTGGTCGATGCGTTGTTGGGCGCCGGTCACTCGGTGCGGGTGCTCGATGACTTGTCCACGGGCAAGCGCAGCAACCTGCCGATGGAAAACCCCCGGCTGGAACTGATCGAGGGCGATGTCGCCGACGCCGCGCTGATGACCCAGGTGGTGCGCGGCTGCAAGGCGGTGGTGCACCTGGCAGCGGTCGCTTCGGTGCAGGCCTCGGTGGACGATCCGGTGAAAACCCATCAGAGCAACTTCATCGGCACCTTGAACCTGTGCGAGGCCATGCGCCTGGCAGGAGTCAAGCGTGTGCTGTTCGCTTCCAGCGCCGCGGTGTATGGCAACAATGGCGAGGGCGAAGCGGTTGGCGAAGACACCACCAAGGCACCCCTGACGCCCTATGCCTCGGACAAGCTGGCCAGTGAGTACTACCTGGACTTCTACCGTCGCGAGCATGGGCTGGAGCCGGTGGTGTTTCGCTTCTTCAATATCTACGGGCCGCGGCAGGATCCTTCCTCGCCGTACTCGGGCGTCATCAGTATTTTCAGCGAGCGGGCGCAGCGTGGGCAACCGATCAGCCTGTTCGGCGATGGCGAGCAGACCCGCGATTTCTTCTATGTGGGCGATCTGGTGACCTTGCTGATGCAGGGGTTGCAGCAGCCGAATGTGCAGGCGGGGCCGGTGAACGTCGGGCTGAATCAGGCGACTTCATTGAACCAGTTGCTGGCGGGGCTGGGGGCGGTGCTGGGTGGTTTGCCGGCGGTGAGCCATGGGCCGGCGAGGGGGGGCGATATCCGTCATTCGCGGGCCGACAATACCCGACTGCTGGAACGCTTCGAGCTGGGGCCGGTGACCCCACTGGAAGAAGGGCTGCGGCGCCTGCTCGGGTTGTAGGCTTTTCACTTTCACGTGCCAGCCCACGCCCGCAACGGGCGAAGGGCGGGCGACGGCAAGCGCGTCTAGAACTTGTAGCCTACACCGACCATGTACACCCACGGGTCGACTTCCAGGTCGACCTTGGTGCGGCCTACGCCCAGCGCCGTAGGACCGTCGACGCTGGCCTTGGTGTCGATGTCGACGTACCAGACCGACGCGTTGACCATCATGTGCTCGCTGAGCATGTAGTCGAACCCCAGTTGCCCGGCGAAGCCCACCGAATCCTGAATCTTCAGGTTGTTGAAGCCCTGTTGCTTGCGCGCACCGCTCAGGTCTTCGTCGTAGAACAGGGTGTAGTTGATGCCCACGCCCGCGTACGGCTGGAAGCGCGATGTCGGCGCCAGTGGGTAGTACTGCAGGGACAGGGTGGGAGGCAGTTGCTTGACGTCCGCCAGTTTCCCGTCCAGCCCGGCGATGCCGGTGGCAGCGCTGACTCCGCGTACACCCACGGTGTGCTGGAACGGCGTGGCTGCCAGCAGCTCGATGCCGACGTGGTCGGTGAGCATGTAGGCGAAGGCCAGGCCCAGTTGGGTGTCGCTGTCCAGGGTGGCCTTGGTGCCCGCGACCTTGGCGCCGTCCAGCTTGAGTTGGCCGCTGTCTTCATTGGGGGCAGTGGTGGCGGCGCCGGCACGGATGATCAGATCGCCGGCCTGGTGTGCCTGGGCCAGGGGGGTTGCCAGCGCCATGGCAATCAGTGAGGCGCCGAGCAAGGACTTGTTCATGGGAGCTCCATTGGGCAATGCGAAGGAAATTCGCCCAATGGTAGTCAGTGCACCGGCTCGGTTTTTTGATCTGGCTCAATAAAAGGCCAATGGCTCAGTCCGGCAGCTCGTAGGGGTAGATCTTCGCAGCAGCCATCTGGTAGCCGGCCTGCGCCAGCTCGCTGGTGCTGGCCTTGACCTGCATCGGCCCTTCGATCCAGTAAGGCTGGTAGAGCTCTTCGACCTTCACCCCGACGGCGCTGGTCACATGCACGATCTGGTTCGACGGCGGGGGCGGCACATGGATGCAGGCGCCGAAGTAAGGCACCAGCAGAAACTCGGTGGTCCGTCCCGACTCGTTGACCTCCAGCGGCACGATGTAGCCGGGGATGCGCAGCTGCTGACCGTCCAGTGCTTGGACCACCGGTGCGTCCGGCGCCTGCTGATGGGCGGCGGGCCCGGCTTCGGCCAGCGCGGTGCCCATCTGCGCTAGGTCGTGCATGGGTGTCATCTGCGGTACCAGCTTGGGCGCATCCGGCGGGATCAGTGCCTCCCAGCTGACTTCCTTGAGCTCGGCCGCGGACAGCGACAGGCTGGTCAGCAGTAACAAGGCCATTACCGCGCGCAACATAGGTTGAATCCTCACAGGTGGATCGACAGGCCGTCGGCCAGGGATTGTCGGTAGGCGCGCCAGGCCGGTATCGCGCCCATGACCACGGCGGCTGCGAGGATGATGCCCAGCAACGACCACTCATAGACACTGGGCAGGCTCAAGGGCAGGTACAGGCCGTAGTTGGACTGCACGTAGCCTTGGGCGCAGGCAATGCTCAGGTACAACAATGCCATGCCGGCCAGGATCCCCACCAGCGCCAGGGCGAAGGCTTCAAGAATCAGCAAACCGGCAATGTGCCAGGGACGGGCGCCGACCGAGCGCAGAATGGCCATCTCGCGGCGGCGCTCGTTGAGGCTGGTGACGATCGCCGTGAGCATGCCGATCAGACCGGTGAGCACGACGAACACCGAAATGACGAACAGGGCTTGTTCCGCCGTGCCCATCAGACTCCACAGCTCTTGCAGGGCGACGCCGGGAAGAATCGCCATCAGCGGTTCGCCACGAAAGTCGTTGATGTCGCGCTGTAAGGCGAAGGTGGCGATCTTGCTATTGAGGCCGACCATGAAAGCGGTGATGGCGCTGGGCGTCAGGTCCATGTTGCGCGCCTGGTCGGCGCTGATTCGTCCGGCGCCGCGGGCCGGTACGCCGTTTTTCCAGTCGATGTGGATGGCTTCCATGCCACCCAGGCTGATGTGCAGCGTGCGATCGACCGGCGTGCCGGTGCGCGCCAGGATGCCGACGACGGTGAACGGCTTGTCGTCGTGCTTGACCAGGCTGATGGCCGCCACGCCGTGGGCCAGCACCAGTTTGTCGCCGAGTTTGTAGTGCAAGGCGTCGGCCACCTCCGCGCCGAGCACGACTTCGAAAGGGTCGGTCTGGAAGGCACGGCCCTGGGCAAGTTGCAGGGACTGGTGACGGCCGTATTGATAGTGCTCGAAATAACTCTGGTTGGTGCCCATGACCCGGTAGCCGCGGTGGGAGTCACCCAGCGAGATGGGGATGGCCCATTTGACCTGCGGGTTGCTGGCGTAATGCTCGAAGCTGTCCCAGCGGATGTTGTTGGTGGCGTTGCCGATGCGAAACACCGAGTAGAGCAGCAGATTCACCGAGCCGGAGCGGGCGCCGACGATCAGGTCGGTACCGCTGACGGTGCTGGCGAAGCTGGCGCGGGCTTCGTGGCGCACACGTTCCACAGCCAGCAGCAGGCATACCGACAGGGCAATGGCGAAGGCGGTCAGAAATGCGGTGAAGCGGCGATTGGCCAGGCTGGCCAGGGCAAGACGAAGCAGGTACATCAAGACACCTCGGATGAGGCAGGGCGCGCTGCGCGATTGAGCTCGGCCAGGGATAGATGACGGTCGAACAAGGGGGCCAGGCTTTGATCGTGACTGACGAACAGCAGGCTCGAGCCCGCTGCGCGGCATTCGGCGAACAGCAGTTGGATGAAGGCTTCGCGGGCATCGCTGTCCAGGGCCGAAGTCGGCTCGTCGGCGATCACCAGTTCGGGCTGGCCGATCAGCGCGCGGGCGGCGGCGACCCTTTGCTGCTGACCGATGGACAGGGTGTCGGCGCGACGCTGGAGCAGGTCCGGGTCGCGCAGTCCCAGGTGAGCCAGCAGTTGGGTAGCCGCCTGGGCAACACTGCCATGGCGCTGCCCGGCGCGATCGGCGCGGCGTCGGGAGAAGCGGCAGGGCAGTTCCACGTTTTCGCGCACCGACAGGAACGGCAGCAGGTTGAATTGCTGGAAGATGTAGCCGGTGTGCTCGACGCGAAACCGGTCACGGGCGGCGAAGCTGAGCTCGCTCAGGTTCTGACCGAGCAGGTGGACGCTGCCGCGTTGCGGAGTGTGCACGCCACCGAGCAAGCCGAGCAGGGTGGTTTTGCCGCTGCCGCTGGGGCCTTTGAGAAAGAGGGTTTCCCCACGCTCCAGGCGGAACGCAGGGATATCCAGCAACATCGCTTGGCCGGGCCAGGCAAAGCCCAGTTCGGCCAGCTCGATCAATGCATCGCTCATGGGTCAGAATTTCAGGCTGCTTTGCGTGGGAGTGAGGTCCGTGCCCTGTTGGCCGGACGGGCCGATCAGTTGTACCTGAATTTTCTGGGTGGCGGGGAAGGTACTGAACAGGCGCGCAAGGTCCAGGTGGTCGAGGGCCTTCGGCGACGCGCAGGTGAAGTGGTAGTGGGCGTGAATCTCGCTGTGCTCGTGATGGTGCTCATCGCCTTGCTTGGCTTCGGTGGCGCCGTGCTCGTGATCCGGCTTGTCGCCGAACAGCGGGCTTTCCAGTTCCTGGTCGGTGACCTTGCAGCCCGCTGCGGCGGGCAGGCTGAACAGCGCCAGGGGTTGCTCCAGGGTCTTGCGGGCTGCGGCGACCTTGGCTTTGTCGGCATCGCTGCTGGCGGCGTGTTCGAAACCCACCAGGTTCATGGCCGGGCTTTGCAGTTCCAGTTCCAGCGTCTGCCCATCCAGGGCAGCGTCGAGGCGGGCCACGCCATGTTCATGGGCGCCGAGGCTGCCGTGCTCGTGCTCGTGCTCGTGTTCATGCTCGTGATCGTGGCCCTCTTCGTGGGCGTGGACGACGAGGGGCAGAAGGGCAAAGGGCAGGGCAAGCATGAGACGGCGCATAAGGGAATCTCGTGAGCGGTATGGAAACGCAATGTTATAACAAATTTACATTTTGTGACCATGCCTGGGGAAAGATTCATGTTCGCTTCAGGCAGCGGGCGCGGACGGCGTGATGTCGAAGGCGGGATTGCTTCACTGGCGGGGCGCTGCTACAACGAGGCCTCGCTATGAAAGGGCATTCGCATGATCAGAATCAAAGGCACCGTTGGCAATCTGCCGGTGGACCTGGCCATAGAAATAGACGCCCAGGACTGGGCGCACCTCACCGGCCCATTCGCGACAGCCGCCGAAGCTGCGCCGACGTCTGCAGTGGCGCCCGCGCCGGGCAAGGGCAAGGCGCAGGACGACGGCGCCTGGCGCAGCGTGCTGTTGCTGCTGGAGCAGGCAGGGCGTATCGAGGGTCCGGCGTTGCTGGATCAGGTCCAGGGGTTGGTGGGTGACGTGGCGGCCGGCAAGCGAATGCTGGTGCGCTTGCGCCATTGCCCGCAGGTAAAGGTGGAAGCCGGCGCGGATGCGCCGGTCTATTGCTGGGTCGGCTAGCGGGACGGACCGCTCGCCTGGCAGGCCCTGCGCAACCCATCAGTACAGGGCGGCGAACAACTTGCGGCGGTAGGTGGTCACCAGCGGGTGATCGTTGCCGAGCAATTCGAACACTTGCAGCAAGGTCTTGTGCGGCAGCCCTTCGCTGTAGCTGCGATTGCGCATGAACAGGTGGAGCAAGCCATCGAGGGCGGCTTCGTAGTGCTGGCGCGACAGCTGCTGGATGCACAACTGGTACGCCGCTTCGTCGTCGCCCGCGTCGCGAGCCAGGCGGGCCTTGAGATCGGCCACGTCGGGCAGGGCCTTCGCCTGGCGCAGGAACGTCAGCTGCGCCTTGGCACCGGCCAGCGCAGCCTTGTGCTCGTCGCCGCTGACGGCGTCGAGCACCTGCTGCGCTTCGTCCAGCTCGCCGCGTTCGGCTAGGCAGCGGGCGAACAGGATCAACGCCCCAGGGTTGGCATTGTCTTCGGCCAGCAGCCCCTTCAAGGTCTGCTCGGCTTCGCCGAAACGGCTCTCGCTGAACAGCGCCTGCGCCAGTTCCAGCGGATCGGCTGCTGGCGGTGGCGGCATCTGTACGTGAGGTTCGAGCAGCGCGCGGATGGCCGATTCGGGCTGGGCGCCTGCGAAGCCATCCACGGGTTGACCATCCTTGAACAACACTACGGTGGGCAGGCTGCGAATGCCGAAGCGGCCGACGATGTCGGGCTCGGCGTCGCAGTCGACCTTGGCCAGAACCAATTCGCCGGCATAGCTTTCGGCGATCTGTTGCAGCAAGGGCATCAGCACCTTGCAGGGGGCGCACCACTCGGCCCAGAAGTCCACCAGCACGGGCTTGATGTAGGAATTCTGGATGACGGCCTGATCGAAATCGGCAGTGGTCACGTCGAAGATGTAGGGGGTTTCTTGACTCATGTGAATCTCGAGGATCAGCGGTTCGGTGGACTATAAGGGATTCGAATCAGGCCCACCACCGCCGCTCGGATGGCCAGGTGGCGGGCGCTGTCAGGCCGTTTCAGGGGGCTTTGATCATTTCCAGGTTGCCCAGCAGTTGGGTGGTCGGTTGGCTGATCTGCACCGCAGGCAGGTGCAGGATCAACTGCCCCGACTGACTGGCACGGGCCCGCAACTCGACCCGCGAGCCTGCCGGGAAAGCCTCGGCGGCAAAGCGCAGTTGGAAGGGCAGTGGCTGATTGGTGCCGCGTTGCTTGGCGCTGGCCAGCAGCTTTTGCGGGCGGCCCTTCGAATCGATCACCAGCAAGGCCATTTCAACCTCGGCACCGGCAGGCACGCCGAGCAGGTTGCCGCTGAGCTGACGCTGGTAGGCAGGCAACGGGCCGAGTTCGACGGGGGCCTTGATGACCGGCGCAGGCGCGGCTGCGGGCGGTGTGGCGCTGGCCGCAGGCTTGGGCGCATCACTGCTGCAGGCGGCGAGCAGGCTGAAAAGAGCGAGCAGAACGAGCGACTTGGACGGCATTTCGAGATCCAACAAAAGTAGATCCGTCTGTATACCGCAAAGGCTCGGGCTTGTCTTGCCAGTGGGATGCGCTACCATGGCCCTCCCTTTTTTTGTTGCCTGCCACCATGCACTGTCCCTTCTGCGGTGCCAACGACACCAAGGTCATCGATTCACGCCTGGTCGCCGAGGGCGAGCAAGTTCGCCGGCGCCGTGAGTGCCTGGCCTGTGGTGAGCGTTTCACCACCTTCGAAACCGCCGAACTGGTGCTGCCACGGCTGATCAAGCAAGACGGCAGCCGCCAGCCCTTCGACGAGGAAAAGCTGCGCGCCGGCATGCAGCGGGCCCTGGAAAAACGCCCGGTCAGCGTCGAGCGTCTTGAGGCGGCGTTGGTGCACATCAAGCATCAGTTGCGCGCCACGGGCGAGCGCGAGGTCAAGTCGCTGGTCGTGGGCGAGTGGGTCATGACCGAGCTGCAGAAGCTCGATGAAGTGGCCTACATCCGTTTCGCTTCGGTCTACCGGCGCTTCCAGGATCTGGACGAATTCCGTGAGGAAATCGACCGCCTCGCCCGTGAGCCGGCCAAGGAGTGACCTGCATGTCCGATCTGGCAGCCAACGACGCCCGGCACATGGCCCGTGCCCTGGAACTGGCACGCAAGGGGGTGTATTCCACGCACCCCAACCCGCGCGTGGGGTGCGTGATCGTGCGGGACGGCGAAACGGTTGGCGAAGGCTGGCATGTCCAGGCCGGAGGCCCTCATGCCGAAGTTCATGCACTGCGTCAGGCCGGTGATCGCGCCCGCGGTGCTACGGCCTATGTAACGCTGGAGCCGTGCAGCCACCATGGACGTACACCGCCGTGCGCCGAGGCGTTGGTCGAAGCAGGGGTGGCGCGGGTGGTGGTGGCGATGCAAGACCCCAATCCGCAGGTGGCGGGGCAGGGCCTGGAACGTCTGCGGCAAGCGGGCATCGCCGTTACCTGTCCGCTGCTCGCGACCGAGGCGCGTGCGCTGAACCTCGGTTTTCTCAAACGCATGGAGCACGGCCAGCCATACATTCGGGTGAAACTGGCCATGAGCCTGGACGGGCGCACGGCCATGGCCAGCGGCGAGAGTCAATGGATCACCGGGCCCGCTGCGCGCTCGGCGGTGCAGCGCCTGCGGGCGCAATCCAGTGCCGTGCTGACCGGCGCCGACAGTGTGATCGCCGACGGCGCCCGCATGACCGTACGCGCTGCCGAGCTGGGGCTGGATGCCGAGACCGTCGAACTGGCGACCCGCCGCACCCCGCTGCGCATCCTGATCGACGGCCGCCTGCGAGTGCCGCTGGATGCACCGTTCTTCCAGGCAGGGCCCGCGCTGGTGGTGACCTGCGCAGACGCGGCAGCGCATCCGCAATACGCCCAAGGCGGCCATGAGTTGCTGAGCTTGCGTGGTGACGAGGGGCAGGTCGATCTGCCGAAGCTGTCCATCGAGCTGGCACGGCGAGGCATCAATGAAGTGCTGGTGGAAGCCGGGGCGAGCCTGGCCGGTGCCTTCGCGCGGCAAGGCCTGGTGGATGAATACCAGCTGTTCATCGCCGCCAAGTTCATGGGCTCCACGGCGCGACCGTTGCTCGACTGGCCGCTTGAGCGCATGAGCGAGGCGGCGCCTTTGCAGATCATCGAAATGACCGCGGTGGGCGACGACTGGCGGGTGATTGCCGTCCCGGCCCCGAACCTCGCGCCACAGCCCGCTACGGCGCCGACAAAGCGCGTATAATTTTCGGCTTGCGCCTGGCGCCAGCCCAGTTCTGGAGGAGAACTCATGTTCACCGGTATCATCGAATCCATCGGCAGCATCCGTGCGTTGACCCCCAAGGGCGGTGACGTGCGCGTCCACGTGGACACCGGCAAGCTCGACCTGGGTGACGTCAAGCTGGGCGACAGCATCGCCATCAATGGCGTCTGCCTCACGGCCGTCGAACTGCCAGGCCATGGTTTCGTTGCCGACGTCAGCCGCGAAACCCTGGACTGCACCGCCTTCCACCAGCTCAAGAACGGCAGCCGGGTCAACCTGGAAAAGGCCCTGACCCCCACCACGCGTCTGGGTGGGCACCTGGTCAGCGGCCATGTCGACGGTGTCGGCGAAGTGGTTTCGCGCCAGGAAAATGCCCGAGCCGTGGAATTCCGTATCCGCGCGCCCAAGGAACTGGCCAAGTACATCGCCCACAAGGGTTCGATCACCGTCGACGGCACCAGCCTGACCGTGAACGCCGTGGACGGCGCCGAGTTCGAGTTGACGATCATTCCGCACACGCTGAGCGAAACCATCATGGACGACTACCGTCCCGGTCGCCTGGTCAACCTCGAGGTCGATCTGCTGGCGCGCTACCTGGAGCGACTGCTGCTGGGCGACAAGGCCAGCGAGTCGAGTCATGGCGGGATCAGCGAAAGCTTTCTGGCCGCCAACGGCTACCTGAAATCCTGAACAGTCTGCTGTTCTGAACACAAGGGGGTGCCGCGTGGCGCTCAACACGATCGAGGAACTGGTGGAAGACATCCGCCAGGGCAAGATGGTCATCCTTATGGATGACGAAGACCGCGAAAACGAAGGCGACCTGATCATGGCCGCCGAATGCTGCAAGGCCGAGCACATCAACTTCATGGCCCGCCATGCGCGCGGTCTGATCTGCATGCCGATGACCCGCGAGCGCTGCGAGACGCTCAAGCTGCCGCTGATGGCACCGCGCAATGGGTCGGGCTTTGGTACCAAGTTCACCGTGTCCATCGAAGCAGCTACCGGCGTCACCACGGGCATCTCTGCCGCCGACCGCGCACGCACGGTTCAGGCTGCGGCCGCTCGCGAGGCCCGCGCCGAAGACATCGTCAGCCCCGGGCACATCTTTCCGCTGATGGCGCAGGCGGGCGGCACCCTGGCCCGCGCCGGTCATACCGAAGCGGCCTGCGACCTGGCGCGCATGGCCGGCTTCGAGCCGGCCGGGGTGATCTGCGAGGTGATGAACGACGATGGCACCATGTCGCGTCGCGCCGAGCTGGAAGTGTTCGCCGCCGAGCATGACATCAAGATCGGCACCATCGCCGATCTGATCCATTACCGGATGATCCATGAACGTACCGTTCAGCGGATTGCCGAGCAGCCGCTGGACAGTGAGCTGGGCCAGTTCAACCTGGTGACCTACCGCGATTCGGTGGAAGGCGACGTGCACATGGCGCTGACCCTGGGCACCGTGCTGGCGGACCAGCCGACCCTGGTGCGGGTGCACAACATGGACCCGTTGCGCGACCTGCTGATGGTCAAGCAGCCTGGCCGCTGGAGCCTGCGGGCCGCGATGAGCGCGGTGGCCGAGGCCGGCAGCGGCGTGGTCCTGCTGCTCGGTCATCAGCAGGACGGTGATGTGTTGCTGGCACACCTGCGCGAAAGCGCCGGGCAGGCCACGGCAAAAACACCGACCACCTACAGCATCGTTGGCGCCGGTTCACAGATCCTGCGGGACTTGGGCGTGCGCAAGATGCGCCTGCTCAGTTCGCCGATGAAGTTCAATGCGATATCCGGATTCGATCTGGAAGTTGTAGAATACGTGCCCTCCGAATAAAGACTGGCTGCAAGGTTCGCCGCAGTGCCGCCCAGATGGCGGTGTGCTCGAACCGCAGCGTCGATATTCGTGATCCATTATCCGCAAAGGCCGCCCACAGGCGGCCTGGCTCTTTAAGATGAGACAAACCCGAATGACCCTGAAGACCATCGAAGGTACCTTCATCGCCCCCAAAGGTCGCTACGCCCTGGTGGTCGGCCGCTTCAACAGCTTTGTCGTCGAAAGCCTGGTGAGCGGTGCCATCGATGCCCTGGTTCGCCATGGCGTCAGCGAAAGCGACATCACCATCATTCGCGCCCCCGGTGCGTTCGAGATTCCGCTGGTCGCACAGAAGGTCGCCCAGCAAAGTGAATACGCCGCGATCATCGCCCTGGGTGCGGTCATTCGGGGCGGTACGCCGCACTTCGAATACGTCGCCGGTGAATGCACCAAGGGCCTGTCCCAAGTGTCGATGGAGTTCGGCGTGCCGGTCGCCTTCGGCGTACTGACCGTGGACACCATCGAACAGGCCATCGAGCGTTCCGGCACCAAGGCCGGCAACAAGGGCGCTGAAGCCGCGCTTTCGGCTCTGGAAATGGTCAGCCTGCTGGCGCAGTTGGAGGCCAAGTGATCAACGACGAAAGCGATCGCTTCAACCCGCGCGATCCCAAGCCTGCAGACGCCGGCAAGCCTTCGCGCAGCGCCAAGCGCCGTGAAGCCCGCCAGTTGGCGACCCAGGCCCTGTACCAGTGGCACATGGCCAAGCACTCGTTGAACGAGATCGAAGCGCAGTTTCGCGTCGACAACGACTTCAGCGACATAGATGGCGCGTACTTCCGCGAAATCCTGCACGGTGTGCCGGCCAGCCGCGATGAAATCGACAGCGCGCTGGCGCCCTGCCTGGACATCACCATCGAGGAGCTCGATCCGGTCGAGTTGGCCGTGCTGCGCCTGTCCACCTGGGAACTGCTCAAGCGTGTCGACGTGCCGTACCGCGTGGTCATCAACGAAGGCATCGAGCTGGCCAAGGTGTTCGGTTCCACCGACGGCCACAAGTTCGTCAATGGCGTGCTCGACAAGCTGGCGCCGAGCCTGCGTGGCCCGGAAGTAGCAGCGCACAAGCGCTGATCGCGGACATGCAGCCCATGGGCGAATTCGAGCTGATCCGACACTATTTCGCCGCGGCGTCCTGTGCGCGGGCCGGCGAGGGTGTCGCCTTGGGGATCGGCGACGACTGCGCCTTGCTGGCACTGGCGCCGGGTGAGCAGATGGCGGTTTCCACCGATACCTTGGTGGCGGGCGTGCATTTTCCCGACGGTGCCGATCCTTTCCTGCTGGGCCAGCGCGCCCTGGCCGTTGCGGCCAGCGACCTGGCCGCCATGGGCGCCAGCCCCTTGGGCTTTACCCTGGCCCTGACCTTGCCCAGCGTTTCGGCGCAATGGCTGGAAGAGTTCGCCAGCGGCCTGGATGCCATGGCCGAACGCTGCGCCCTGCGCCTGGTCGGCGGCGACACGACCCGTGGCCCGCTGAGTTTGACCCTGACGGTCTTCGGCAGCATTCCCCGAGGTCAGGCCCTGACCCGCAGCGGCGCCCGACCGGGTGATCTGCTGTGCGTGGGTGGCAAGCTGGGCAATGCCGCAGGTGCCCTGCCACTGGTGCTCGGCCAGCGTCGCGCCGAGCCAGAGGTGGCCGGGCCGTTGCTGGCGCACTACTGGTCGCCGATGCCGCAGTTCGTACTGGGCCAGGCATTGCGTAGCCGGGCCAGTGCAGCGCTGGACATCTCCGATGGCTTGTTGGCCGACTGCGGCCACATCGCCAGGGCCTCGAAAGTCGCCCTGCTGGTGGAACGCGAGCGGCTACCGGTGTCCAATGCCCTGCAGGCGCTGCTGGGACTGGAAGGTGCCTGGTCGGCAGCCCTGAGTGGCGGTGACGACTATGTACTGGCGTTCACCCTGCCTCCTGAAGAAGAAGCCAGCCTGCGCGCGCAGGGCGAGGTGTTTTTCGTCATCGGCCAAGCGAGTATTGGCGAAGGCGTCACGCTGGTCGATCATCACGGCCAGGACATCACCCCGACCATCCGGGGCTACCAACATTTTGCGGAGACACCGTGACAGACCATCCCAACCAGGTTCCAGCGGAGTTCGTGCCCCCCTCGGTGTGGCGTAATCCATGGCATTTCCTGGCCTTCGGTTTCGGCTCCGGAACCTTGCCCAAGGCGCCGGGCACCTGGGGTTCGATGGTCGCCGTGCCGTTCATTCCGTTGTGGCAGATGCTCCCCGATTGGGGCTACTGGCTGATGCTGGGTGTGAGCATGCTGTTCGGCATCTGGCTGTGCGGCAAGGTCGCCGACGATCTGCGCGTGCACGACCATGAAGGCATCGTCTGGGACGAGATGGTGGGCATGTGGATCACCCTGTGGCTGGTGCCCGAAGGCTGGGTGTGGTTGCTGGTGGGGTTTCTGGTGTTCCGCTTTTTCGACATTCTCAAGCCGTGGCCGATTCGCTGGATAGATCGCCATGTGCATGGGGGTGTGGGTATCATGTTCGACGATGTGCTGGCCGGGGTCTTCGCCTGGTTGGCCATGCAACTGCTGGTGTGGGGCTGGAGCTTCGTGTGAACCGGCCTGGCTTGGGTCGGCTATGAGGGCGCAACGGATGGGTCGATGGCGATGGCTGCTGGGCGCAGCGGTGCTGATCTGCGGGGCGGCCATCGCAGGCGCGTTGCCGCAGCCGGCCCGCATCGATCTGGTCAGTGAGGCATGGGAGGACTACACCGACGCCGATGGCAAGGGCTTGGCCTGGGACGTGTTGCGAGAAGTGTTCCAGCCGGCGGGTGTCACCGTGGTCATCCACACCGCGCCTTACATCCGCTCGGTGGGGTTGGTGCAGCAGGGCCAGGCCGATGCCTGGGTCGGTTCGTACCAGAACGAGACGCAGGCCCTGTACCCACGTTGGCATTACGACACCGATCATATCTACGCCCTGAGCCTGGTCGACAAGCCTCAGGTCGATTTCACCAGTCTGGGCGGCTATCGCCTGGCCTGGGTACGGGGCTACCAGTTCCAGAAATACCTGCCGAACGTGAAAATCTACAACGAGGTTCAGCGCCGCAACGGCATCCTGCCCATGCTCGAACACGACCGTGCCGACTATTACGTCGATGCCCTGACCGAAATCGAAGTCATCCTGCGCGAGGCGGCCGATCCCGCCCGTTTCAAGCGTATACACGTGGCCGAGCTGCCGTTGTACCTGGGCTTCAACGACAGCGCACGTGGGCGGGCGTTGCTGGCCATCTATGACCAGCGCATGGAGCAATTGGTCCAAGGCGGACAGTTGCGCGGGATCTACCAGCGCTGGGGCCAACCTTATCCATTCGATGCCCCCCAGCCAGCGCCTTGACCGGCGTGTGTAAAGCGCGCCACGATCATCCGCTGAGCAGGCCCGCAGAGCTGCTGTTACAATACTGCCCTTGTCAAGTTCATCAAGAATCAGGAGCACCCGGTGCCCGTCGTTTTTGTCGCTGCTTCTCAGCTTCCCACGCCTTTCGCTTTGTTCACCATGCATGGTTTTCTCGATGAGGCCACAGGCCGCGAGCATGTCGTGCTCAGCCTGGGCGATGTGGCTGACGGTGCACCCGTGTTGGGGCGCCTGCATTCGGAATGTCTGACGGGGGATGCGCTGTTCAGCCAGCGCTGTGACTGCGGATCGCAGCTCGAGGCCGCGTTGCAGGCCATTGCCCGTGAAGGCCGTGGCGTATTGCTGTATCTGCGTCAGGAGGGTCGAGGTATTGGCTTGCTGAACAAGATCCGTGCCTATGAACTGCAGGACGGCGGTGCCGATACGGTCGAGGCCAACGAGCGCCTGGGCTTCGCTGCCGATCAACGCGACTACGGCATGTGCGAACCGATGCTCGAACACCTGGGTGTCAAAGCCTTGCGCTTGATGACCAACAACCCGCGCAAGGTCAAGGCGTTGACCGACATGGGCATCAACGTTGCCGAGCGGGTGCCACTGCACACCGGACACAACCCGCACAACAAATACTATCTGGCAACCAAGGCCGGCAAGCTTGGCCACATGATGGGCAACGAGCATCAGGGCGAGGTCGTCGGCACGATCCGCAAGGGTAGCGAAGGGCTGTAGTGTGCAATGCAGGGCCGACGACGTCGGCCCTGCATTGCGATGTCGTCAGCGCTGCAGCAGACGCTGACGCAGGGTGATGGCGGCTTCGATGCCGGCGGCATCCAGGCCACACTCGGCCAGCATCTGCGCCGGTTTGGCGTGTTCCACATAGGTGTCCGGCAAACCCAGGTGCAATACAGGCTTGAGCACGCCTTCGCGGGCCAGGAACTCGCTGACCGCCGAACCTGCACCGCCCATGATGGCGTTCTCTTCCAGCGTGACGAGTAGATCGTGGCTCTCGGCCAGTTCGCGCACCAGTTGCTCGTCCAGCGGTTTGACGAAGCGCATGTCGGCGACGGTGGCATCCAGCTTCTGCGCCACCTTCAGTGCTTCGGCCAGCTGCACGCCGAACACCAGAATGGCAACGCCACGACCTTGCCGACGGACCACGCCCTTGCCGATCTCGATGCTGTCCAGGCCCTGGTGAATCGCCGCGCCCGGACCGTTGCCGCGTGGGTAGCGCACGGCTGCCGGACCTGGGTAGTGGTGACCGGTGCTGAGCATCAGGCGCAGCTCGTTTTCATCGCTGGGCGTCATCACCAGCATGCCGGGGATGCAGCGCAGGTACGACAGGTCGTAGCTGCCGGCGTGGGTCGGGCCGTCCTCGCCCACCAGGCCGGCGCGGTCGATGGCGAACAGGACGTCGAGGTTTTGCACCGCCACGTCGTGGATCAGTTGATCGTAACCGCGCTGGAGGAACGTCGAGTAGATCGCGACTACCGGCTTGGTGCCCTCACAGGCCATGCCGGCAGCCAGGGTCACCGCATGCTGCTCGGCAATGGCCACGTCGAAATACCGTTCGGGGAAGCGCTCGCTGAACGCCACCAGGTCCGAACCTTCCTTCATGGCCGGGGTGATGCCGACCAGGCGCGGATCGGCTTCTGCCATGTCGCACAGCCATTGCCCGAATACGCCCGAGTACTTCGGCCCGCTGGCCTTGGCGGGAGCGGCGACCGGCGCGTCGAGCGGGTCGAGCTTGGTGATGGCGTGGTAGCCGATCGGGTCGACCTCGGCCGGAGCGAACCCCTTGCCCTTCTTGGTAACCACATGCAGGAACTGCGGACCCTTGAGGTCGCGCATGTTGCGCAGGGTGGCGACGAGTGTCGGCAGGTCGTGGCCGTCGATCGGGCCGATGTAGTTCCAGCCCAGTTCTTCGAACAGGGTGCCGGGAACCAGCATGCCCTTGGCGTATTCCTCGGTACGGCGGGCGATTTCCCACGCACCGGGCAGGCGCGACAGGACCTTCTTGCTGCCCTCGCGCATGCTGGTGTAGGTGCGGCTGGAAAGAATCTTGGCCAGGTAGTTGGACAGGCCGCCGACATTGCGCGAAATCGACATGTCGTTGTCGTTGAGGATCACCAGCATGTCGGCGTTGACTTCCGGCGCATGATTGAGCGCTTCGAAAGCCATGCCTGCGGTCAGGGCGCCATCGCCGATCACGGCAATGGCTTTGCGCCCGCTGTCCTGCAGGCGTGCGCCGATGGCCATGCCCAGCGCGGCGCTGATGGACGTGCTGGAGTGCCCGACGCCAAAGGTGTCGTATTCACTTTCACTGCGTCGCGGGAAGGCGGCGATGCCGTCCTTCTGACGCAGGCTGGCCATGCGTTCGCGGCGACCGGTGAGGATCTTGTGCGGGTAAGCCTGGTGGCCGACGTCCCAGACCAGACGATCGTCGGGTGTGTCGAAGACGTAGTGCAGGGCGATGGTCAGCTCGATGACGCCCAGACCGGCACCGAAATGCCCGCCGGTCTGGCCGACCGTGTAGAGCAGCTCCTGGCGCAGTTCGTCGGCCAGTGTTTCGAGCTCGGCTTCGCCCAGACGGCGCAGGCCGGCAGGAGTGTCAGCACGGTCGAGCAGGGGCGTCGCCGGGCGTTCGCGGGGGATCTCTTGAAACGTCGTGGGCATCAGGCGAATCGTTATGAGTTTTAAGAATGGAGCAGTTTACCTGATGCGGCGGCGGCTGCGCACGCGCTCGTCAGTTGCGTCGCGTCACAATGTAACGTGCCAGCTCGCGCAGCGGCTCGGCCGCGGCATCGAAAGGCTGCAACGCGTGCAAGGCCTGATCGCGCAGATCCAGAGCGTAGGCCTTGGCGGCTTCCAGACCGAGCAGGGCCGGGTAGGTCGGTTTGTTCAAGGCGATGTCGGCACCTTGGCGTTTGCCCAGGGTGGCGGTATCGCTTTCGACATCGAGGATGTCGTCCTGTACCTGGAACGCCAGCCCTACCGCCTGGGCGTAGGCCTGCAGCGCTTGAAGTTGCGCTGGCTCGGCGCGGGCGCTGGCCAGCGCGCCGAGGCGTACGCTGGCCTCGATCAAGGCACCGGTCTTGTGCCGATGCATGAATTCCAGGGCGTGCCGATCAAGCTGCAGACCCACCGAGCCCAGGTCGATGGCCTGGCCGCCGACCATGCCGGCCGGGCCTGCGGCCTGGGCCAGCACCTGGACCATGCTCAGCCGGATGGCATCGCTTTGCGGGCTCAGGCTCGGGTCGAGCAGGGCAGTGAAAGCCAGGCTCTGCAGGCCATCGCCGGCAAGGATCGCGCAGGCTTCGTCGAACGCCTTGTGAGTGGTGGGTTGGCCACGGCGCAGGTCGTCGTCGTCCATGGCCGGCAGGTCGTCGTGCACCAGCGAGTAGGCGTGGATCAGTTCGACCGCACAGGCCGCGCCATTGGCCTGGCTTGCGTCGCCACCCAAGGCTTCGCAGGCGGCATAGGCCAGCAGCGGACGGACCCGCTTGCCACCGTTCATGACGCTGTAGCGCATGGCCTGGTACAGCCGCGTCAGCTCCGTCGACGGAGGGATGAACAGACCTTGCAGCGCGCCATCCACGCGTTGTTGGCAGACAGCCTGGTAGGCAGCGATCATTCAGGCTGTTCCGTGTCGAAGGGTTCTTCTGAGAGTTCGCCGTCCTTTTCCAGCAGCACCTGGACTTTCTGCTCGGCCTGGGCGAGCGCGCTCTGGCAGTCACGGGTGAGGCGGATACCGTTCTCGAAAGCGCTGAGCGAGTCTTCCAGCGAAAGCTCGCCGTTCTCCAGGCGTTCGACCAGCGTCTGCAGGTCGGCAAGGGATTGTTCGAAATCCAGGGAGGCTTTTTTGCGGGCCATGGCAGCGGTCTCGGCGAGAAGGATTGAAACCGGGCGACGTTATCAGACAGGCGGCTGCGGGGCAAATGGGAGCAACGCGGCTACTGGGGCTGGCTCTGCACGTCGCCGACGTGCACCACGGCGCGGTAGCGCACCCGTCCTTTGCGCAACTGCCGTATGGCCTGATTGACGTCTTCCATCGGCCACGACTGCACCCACGGTCTTACTTCGCGCGTCGCCGCGAAGTCCAGGGTGTCCAGAATATCCTGACGTCCACCGACATTGGCGGTGGTAATGCTCAAGGTCTTGTACATCATGGAGGCGATATCGAAGGTCACCGGTGGCGGCATGCCGGCGAAACACAACGTGCCGAAGGGCCGGAGCATGTCGACGATGGCCGTCCAGTCGCAGGTGACCGAGCTGGTCACCAGAATGTAGTCCAGGGCGTTGCGCACCTGTTTGCACTCGACAGGATTGCTCAGGTCGACGAAACGATTGGCACCCAAGGTCCGGGCATCGTGTTCCTTGTGCGGGCTGCTGGACAGCGCAGTGACGCGACAGCCGCGCTTGGCTGCGAACTGGACAGCGAGATGGCCCAAGCCACCAATGCCGACGATGCCGACCGCCATGCCGGGCCACGTGGCGCGTCTGAGCGCCGTGTACACGGTGACGCCTGCGCACAGCAGAGGCGCGGCGTGTTCGCTGCTCAGCGTGGTAGGGATGGGGAATACGAAGCGGCTGTCGCAGTGCATGTAGTTGGCCAGACCACCGCGTTCGCCATGGGTGCAGGTGGCGATCAGGCAGGGGCAATGCTGCTCTTCGCCCCGCAGGCAGAATTCACAGCCCAGGCAGGCGCTGCGGTACCAGCCAACGCCGACCCGTTGGCCAAGGCTGAGGCCTGCGACGTTTTCACCCAAGGCACTGACGTGGCCAATCACTTCGTGCCCGCACACCTGTGGGTAGACACTCGCATCGCCCCAGTGGCCATCGATCAGGTGCAGGTCACTGCTGCACAGGCCGCAATGAGTGACCTGGATTTCCACATCCATCGGCCTCAGGGGCGGGCTGCGGTAGCTGAGCGTCATCAGTTCGCGGTTGCGTTGAGCGGCCGCCCACGCGGTGACCAGGCGTCCGTTCATGGACGGGCCTGCTCGAGGCTGTGGAGCAGTTGTCGAGTCAGCCGTGCGGCCCATCCCGAGTTGAGGCGAGGCGCCGAGGGCCCTGGGAATTCCAATTCGTTGCGCGCCGGTGTGGCGGCCAGGTCATCGAGAATCATCGGCAGGATCAAGCGGGTCTTGGCGATGATCGGGTGCTGGCGGGTGTCGCTGTCCAGGCGCTGTCGCCAGCGGTCCAGGGGTAGCGGGGCGAAGCTGCCCGGTGCGGGGTGTCGGCCACCCAGCCACACAGGACCTTCCAGGACAGGGCTCCGTTTGGATGGCACAGGTTGGACGCTCGACCCAGTGTGCCGGCGGGTAGCTGGATCGCCAGTTGCGCCAGGACCTGCGCGGCGGCGTCGACGGGTGTCAGGTCGATACCGCCTTCGAGGTCGGCTGGCCAGCATCCAAGTAAAATGCACGTGCCCAGTAGCAGGCACACGTAGTCGCTGTCGTTGACGGTGCTGTGCTCAACCCCGAGGGGCGCCGCCAGGTCGCCGCAACGGACGATGGTAACGGCCAGGCCATGTTCGCGTGCGGCGTTCAGCGCCATGGCTTCGGCAACCTGCTTGCTCTCTTCGTACCCAGTTCGCGCGCTGCCGCCCCCGGCGAGAGTAGACACCAGCAGCAGCGGCATCGCACCATCGAGGGCCAGTTGCACGATCTGAGCGGTGCCTTCGACATTGCACGGCACTAGATTGGCATAGGGCTTGACCCAATTGACTTCGGCCCCTGCGTGAACAACGCAATCGACGGTTGCCGCCAGGCTCTGATAAGTATCTGCAGACAGCCCCAGTTGCGTGGCGGTGAGGTCGCCACATTCGATCTGCAGCTTGCCCAGCCAGTCCAGCGGCACGCCGGTTGGCACCAGGCCATGGCGGTGCAGGCTGTCCAGGCAGCGTCGCCGCGCTTCTGCAAGGTCCCTGGCACGGACCAGGCAGACCACCTGTTCGACCTCGAGCTGACGGGCCAGGGTGGACAGGATGAATGCGCCGAAAAAACCCGTCGCGCCGGTCAGCAGGATGCGCTTGCGTGGTTTGGCTCGGTAGGCGTGGAGAACCTGTGCGCCGCTTTGCGGCCCAGGATTGAACGCGTAACGCGCTGCCTCCACAGCGACTTCGCGCAGGACCGAGGCCACAGGCAACCCGGCCTGGGCGCGATCAATGGCCAATGCCATGCCTTGCAGTCGCGTGTCCTTGATCAGTGTGGAGAGGGAAAGCTGTACATCGAAACGCTGGTTGAGTTCGAGCAGCAATTCGCTCAGTTGCAGGCTGCCGCCGCGGTCAAAGAAATCATCGTCTTCGTGCAAGGCCGGAATGTCGTCGCCCAGCAGGGTGCGCCAAACTGCGGAAACCTGTGCCTGGGTGGCGGTCAACGGCACTTGGTCTTCAGGCAGTGAAACGGCTTGCCCCAGGTAGGCTGCGCTCAACGTCCCGCGTTTCTGATTGCGGCCAGCGTCCAGGCTGGCCAACGCGTAGTAGGCGCTGGGTACCGCAAAGAAAGGCAGGTTCAGTGCAGCCCAGGCGCGCAGGGCAGTGGCTGTGGGCAGTTGCTTGGGGTTGGCAGGCACGACGTAGGCCAGCAATTGTCGGGCGGCGCCTTCGTGACGGCTGCCGACATAGGTTTGGGCCACCAGCGGATGGCTGTTCAAGACCTGCTCGACGTTTTCCGGATGCACCTTGTAGCCGCGGATCTTGAGGTGGGCGCTATCACGCCCGAGCAACCGCAGGCGGCCGTTGCCCAGCCAGATCACCCGATCGCCGCTGTCGAACAGCTGGCCGTTCAGCGCAGCGTCAGGCTGCCCGAGGTAGCCAGTGAACATCCCTGGCGTACGCAGGTGCAGGTGACCTGCGACGCGGTGGGGCACCGCCTGCCCGTCCCGGTCAAGCACCCGGGCTTCGACACCCCTGATCAATTGCAGGCTGCCGTCATCGTGTTTGAGCGCAACGTCGCCGGCTTCGTTGGAACCGTACAGGTCGATCAGGTGACAGTCGGGCAGTAATGCCTGCACGTGTGAACGCAAGGCCGCCGACAGGTTCTCCCCGCTGCTCCAGAGCACTTCCAGGCCCGCGCAGCAGGCCACGAAACGAACTTCTTCACGGACCAGGCCCTGCAACAACGATGGGATAATCATGATCTGCTGCAGATGGTTGTCGGCGATGAAGTTCATCAGTCGGATCGGGTCCAGCACCACCTCATCGCCGATAAGCACCGTGGTACACCGGCTGAGCAGCGGGTAATACAGGTAGCTGGTCAGCCAGGCATTGAAGCCTACTCGTTGCCCAGGCTGCAGATAGCTCTGCCACAAGCCCAGGGAATCAAGCACGGCAGACGGTGGCATCAACGCCACCTTGGCAGGGCCGCTGGTGCCCGAGGTCAGCAGGCCGTAGGCGATGGCCGAACGAGCGGGTGCCCATGACGGACAGTCGGCAGGTACCTGGCGGGCGAATTGGCTTTCCAGCAAATGGGGCTGCGTGGCATCCAGCTGTCGCGCGCCATCGGCGTCGCACAGCACCAGGCAGTCGCCCAGGCGCTCGAGCAACTGATGGCAATGTTGAGCGCTGTACCAGGCAGGCACCTCGAGATAGCGGCGGCCGGCCAGGGCACAGGCGGTCATGGCCACGGCCGTGTGGATGTTCTTGCGCTTGAACAACACCGCCC
This sequence comes from Pseudomonas sp. PS01301, assembly GCF_029960215.1. Taxonomy (NCBI): domain Bacteria; kingdom Pseudomonadati; phylum Pseudomonadota; class Gammaproteobacteria; order Pseudomonadales; family Pseudomonadaceae; genus Pseudomonas; species Pseudomonas sp. PS01301. The sequence continues at coordinate 63,861 of NZ_JASCPM010000023.1, forward strand.
AGGCATCAGGCGCCAGGCGGGCTCGCAGCACCTGTGCCAACCGCTGCGCCTGATCGTGCAGTTGCTGCAGGGTCAGGCTGTCGCGCCCATCGCTGACGGCGACGTGATCCGGGTCGGCGGCCACGCAGGCATTGAACGTATCCAGCCAGTCAGGCACGGCTACCGGGCTCAGGTTGTGATGGTTGAAGGTGCCCCAGTCATCGAGACTGCGTTCGCGCAAGCGTTGCAGTTGCAAGGTGCAGGCCTGAGGCGCTGTCAGTGGCGAGGGGCCGGTTCGGCCTTGTGCATCCAGCAAATGAAAGCCGGTTTCGGTCAGCAGCCCGATCACGCAGGCTTGCGCCATCAGCTTGTCGATGGACGGCCGCTGCGCTGCGATGTCCGCTTCCCGACAGGCCAACAACAGTGGCTGGCCGAGCAGTTCATGCAGCGGGGCCGGCGCCTCGGTCTTGGCCCAGGTGAGTGCCGAGGTATCCAGGGCATGGCAGTTCACCCTGGGGAACTGGGCCATGGCCCAGAGCAGGTGACCGAGGTCCTCGCTGCCGCTGTGCAGCCCGCTGTGCAGCAGGACGATATCCAGATTCGCCGAAGGTGCGCGGTGCAGGTTGCTGAGCGTCCCGGCGGTACTGGCAGGTCGCTGCAGGCCGGCCAGTAGGGCGAAGAATCGATACGTCGGCTGGGCGTTGGCGGCGGTTTCGTCGACCACGGCTGGGTAGGCTTGCTCAGGGTGGTGCACGGGTGCAAAACCGGTCGAGCGCTGCGCCTCTTCGTGCCAGCCCTTGAAAAACTGCCAGGCAGGTACCGTTTGTGCTTCCCATTGCAGCATGGTCGGGTTGAACGGTACGCCCAGAAAGTCGCACAACGTGCTCAAGCCGCTGGCGCTGTCGTGCATCAAGTCCTGATCGCTTTCCAGGGCCAGCAGACTCTGGGCCGGGCACACTCGGTGCACGCGCCGGTACAGCGCCAGCAGTTCCTCGAATCCCGACTCCTCGGCATCGAACCACGTGTCCTCGCCCTGAGTACCGACGCGATACAGTGAGCGCATGACCGCCTCCGGCTCGCGGACCAGAAACACATGCTTGAACTGCTGCAGCCAGTCGTCGCTGATCTGGGCAAAGTCGCAGAACCAGGCGATTTCCTTGCTCAACAACACCGACTTCCCTTCGGGCAATGGCGCCAGGGCCAGCGCGTCCAGAGCCTGGCCATAGGTGGGCACCAGGTCCCGGTTGCCGGTCTTGCGGTGGGTGTCGAGCACGTTGCGGTATTTTTCAGGCCAGTGCTGCATCAGGAACGGCTCGCTCAGTCTTTCGTGAAGTACGTGCACGGCGGGGTGTTCCATCACGCAGCGTTCAAGTGCAGTAGAGCGACTTCTGGACACGGCCCAGATGATCACTCGCAGCGGTCGCATCAACATGTCCAGCTCCTTGGTCAACCACGCAGCACCCAGACCCCGGATGCGGCAATCAGGCCCATGCCCACGATCATGATGGCGTCGGGGACTTCATTGAACAGGGCAAAGCCCCAGAACATCGCAAACAGCAGGTAGCTGTAATCGAACGTGCCCACGATCGTGCTCGGGCCTAACTGATAGGCCTTGGCAACGCCCACGCTCATCAGCACCATCAGTACCGCAAGTACACTCAGCAATCCCCACTGCGCAGGCCCCAGCGATACCCAATGCGGCGCCAGGAAGCCTTCGTGCACAGGCTCCGATGATGGGCTCTGCAACCGATGGCCCAGCAACACCAGTGCCCCGACCAGGCACAGGCAGAGGTTGAGATTGAGCGCCAGCGACAACGCGCAGTGGCTGGCGCATCGAGTGCGCGTCACTACAGCCGCCACGGCGTAAAGCAAGGCTGCCAGCACCGGCAACAGCGACATGGCGGAAAAATGTTCAGCCGTTGGCCGCAGGATCAGCAGTACGCCAAGGAAACCCAAAGCAATGGCCATCCAGCGACGTGGGTTTACCTGCTCGCGCAGCACCTTTGCCGACAGCAGGGCAATGAACAGCGGCGCGGTATAGAGCGCCAGCGCGGCCAGGCTCAGACTCACGTGCGGCAGTGCAGCGTAGAAGGCGATCCACATCAGCGTGAGGGCCGCACTGCGCAGCAGTGTCCAGCGATCCCATGTCAGTTGAAGCCATGTGCTGCTGCGCTGCGACAGGCACAGCCACAGCAGGAGCAGGGCAATGGCGATCGTGGAACGAACGACGTGCAGCTGCCATACCGTGAACTGGGCGCTGCCCAGCTTGATCAATGCATCGGATGTCGCGACCAGGAATACCGAACCGGTGATCAGCCCCGCACCTGCGCGTGTATCGTTGAGGTGCCGTCGCCGTTCCATGCCGTGGTGAGTCCAGGCGGTGAGTCTTTGCATGATGCCCTAAAAGGTGACATGGTCTGTAACGACCATTTATTCGGCCAGGGCAACTTCAGGTTATGGAAAACCTCCGGCGTAAATTACCGCCACTTTCAAGTCTCATCCCATTCGAAGCAGCCGCCAGGCTACAGAGTTTCTCCCGTGCGGCGGACGAGTTGCACCTTACCCAGACCGCCATCAGCCGCCAGATTCGTTCGCTCGAAGAGAACCTGGGTGTGCAGTTGTTCGATCGCAAGAGCCGTGGCGTTTTTCTTACCGACGCCGGTGAAAGCTATCGCCAGACGGTTGCCGCCGCCTTGCGGGATATTGCCCAGCGGACCGAAGAGCTGCGTCAGCATCAGTCGTCGGCACGGGTCGTGGTGCTGTCGTCGCAATTGGTCGAAGCGTTCTACCTGTTCATGCCCGCGCTGGCAGGCTTTCATCAGAAGCATCCGCAGATCGAATTACGCCTGCATTCGACATTGGCTGCTATCGGTGACGAGCGCGAGCGCTTCGATGTGGCGGTCCAGACTCTGGGTCGTGCCAGTGCCGATCACGTCCTGCTGTTCAGCGCACCTGATGAAGTCTTCCCGGTGTGCAGCCCTGCCTACTTCGATAGCATCTGCAGGCGGTTGACCCTTGAAGAGTTGCCCAACTGCCGCCTGCTGCACTACGAGCCGAGCAGGCAAGATTTCGTGGGCTGGGACCAGTGGCTGGAATATGTCGGTGCGCCGTTTCGGGTGGGTCGCAAGGGGATGGGCTTCAACAGTTTTCCGGTCATGATGCAAGCGGCGCTGGAAGGCCATGGCGTGGCACTGGGCTGGGGGATGACGACACGGCAGATGCTTGAAGATGGCAGGTTGGTGCGCCTGTTCGACAAGCGCTTGGCGATGACCGACGCACTGGGCGTCTACAAGTGGCATGCCAATCCGCTCTCGCCGGCGGCCGGCCTGTTGGTGCAGTGGCTGCAACAGCTTTTGCTCGAGTTCAAGCCCAGCGTGGAGTCGGTCTCGGCCTGAGGGGTCACATCACCGCGTTGCGCAGCGACAGGCAGCCAAGCAGCGACTGCACGCAGCACATGGAACTCATGTTGGCGGTAGTCAGCCTGACCTGGGGAGCCAGTGGCGCTTCGTAAGCGGCGCTCACGCCGGTGAAATGGCTCAGGGCACCGCCGCGTGCCTGGCGATACAGGCCTTTGGGATCCCGCGCTTCGGCGAGCGCCAGGGGGGTATCGACGAAGACTTCGACGAAGGCATCGCTGCCGATGATTTTCCGCGCCAGCGCCCGGTGTGCAGAGCGCGGCGAGATCAACGCGGCCAGGACGATGCAGCCCTGGAGGCAGAACAGGCGCGCGACTTCAGCGGTTCGACGTACGTGCTCCAGGCGGTCGCTATCGCTGAAGCCGAGGTCTTGGCAGAGCCCACGCCGCAATTCGTCACCGTCGAGCACTACACAGGCATAGCCCAACTCTTCGAGCTCCACTTGCGTGGCCCGGGCGATGGTGGTCTTGCCAGCGGCGGGGATGCCGGTCAGCCACAGCACCGTGGGGCGCGTGCTGGCCAGCCGCCGGTGTGGCAGTCGAAAGGTGCCGTGGGGGGATCTAAGCATCGCGTGCTCCAGGGTCGGCAAGTGCTGCCAGTACCCTCTTCTGGATATCGTGTACGGCATGTTCGCTGAAACCGCTGCGCAGCGCATCCACCAGCAACCGTCCCCCAGAGTAGCCCAGGCTGTGCAGGCCTTTCTGGACACTCTCGCACAGGGGCAGATCTTCTTCACGGACCACCGCAACGAAATCGATCACGGCCTGCTCCTGGGGATCGGGCTGGGGGCCTTGGGTGAACCATTGCACACGCTGCTCACAGCGTTGCGGTCCCGTGGGTACGTGATGCAACAGGTTCATGTACCCGCCCGGATAGACCTCGATGCACAGGTTCGGCCAAACGTACCAGGCACCGAATTCGCCCGTGCGCGGGGCGCTGGGGTTGGTCGCGTAGCCTTGCCGTTCACCTTGGTCGGCGCTCAGGTGGGCATGGAAGCCCGGATGCAGTTCGATACGGTAGCTGCTCAGGTCCAGTGTCTGCTGCGACAGGCTGGGGTGACAGCCGGGGCAGTGATAACACTCTGAATAGTTTTCCACCGAGACCTTCCAGTTTGCCTGCAGTGCATAGGTATGGCTGTAGCTGTGGTAGAGCGACTCTGGCGCAGGCGAGAAGCTGCGCAGTTGCGCCTCCAGCCCGGCGAGCTGGCTGGCCAATGGTGCGGCGTCGGGGTCCAGATTGAAGAAGACCAGCCCGCACATCACCTCCAGGCGCACGCTGGCCAGGCGGGCACGCCCAGGTTCGAAACCTGCCACGTCGCAGCTGTGCCGAGCGCTGAGCAAGCTGCCTGCGTGGTCGTAGCGCCAGGCATGGTAGGGGCAGGTGATTGCGCCACGCAGTTGCCCGCAGCCTTCGAGCAGGCGATGGGCGCGGTGCTGGCAGACGTTGTGGAACGCCCTGAGCTGGCCGTCCTGGCCATGCACCACCAGTACGCTCTGCTGGCCGATGTCGCAGACGATAAAGCTGCCTTCGACCGCCAGCGCGGAAACATGGCAGGCGTACTGCCAGGTGCGATGGAAAATGGCCTGCAGTTCCTGATCGTAATGTGCGGCGTCGAAATAGAAAGCGCCGGGGAGGTTGTAGGCGTGCTCGGCATCGGGATGAAAAGCACCGACGTCGAGGCTCGTACAGAGGTGTTCTGCGCCATATTCATTCATGGACGGCCACCGCATCGCCCAGGGTTTGCGGGCACAAAGTCAGGCCCAAGCCGGGGCTGTCATCCAGTCGCGCAATGCCGCGGCTCACGCTTACGCCGCCATGTGCGGTGACGATGCTGTGATGGCGGCAGGCGTTCCAGCTGGCGCGCAGGTATTGATGGGGGGTGGCCATGGCCAGGTGCATGGCCGCAGTGTCGGCGATCTGGCTGCCGCCCACGTCTTCGATGTTCATCTGGATGCCGCGCTCAATGCAGTAGTCGCGCAGATGCCGGGCCTTGGTCAGCCCGCCGACCCGGGCGATCTTCAAACCGATGACCTGGGCGGTATGGCGGGCACAGGCGCGGTACAGATCGCCGGCGTCGTGAATGCATTCGTCCAGAATCAGCGGCTGGTGCGTCAGCCTGCGCACATGCTGGCACTGTTCCAGTGTCTGGCAAGGCTGCTCGAAATGAACCTCGGGGTCCTTGACGGCGTTCATCACCGCGATTGCCTGGGCCGGCAGCCAAGCGCGATTGGCGTCGAAGGTCAGGTGGTCGCCGCGCACGCGATCGGCCAACAGGCTCTGGATCCGTGAAAGGTCGGCCGACACACCCGATCCGACCTTGCATGAATGGGTCCGGTAGCCTTCGGCATGCGCTTGGTGCATGTCGACAACCATCTGCCGGGGCGTTGAGGTGGGGATGCTGCTTTGCAGGGTCAATTCGGTGTTCAGGCGTCCGCCGAGGAGCATGTGCACTGGCAGGTTGCAGTAGCGCCCCAGAATGTCCCAGCAAGCCATGTCCACGGCGGTCTTGACGTAGGGGTGGCCTGGCAATGCCAGGTCCATGACCTGATTGATCGCATTCAGGTTCAGCGGGTTGCAGCCCAGCAGATGAGGCGCCAGTTCGGCCAGTCCGGCGCGCACGCCGCGGGCGAAGGCCGGCAGGTAGGACGAGCCCCACGGACAGCTTTCGCCGATCCCGGACAAGCCTTGGTCCGTCTCGATCACCACGATGGTACTGTCCAGCGCGCTGTAGTGCAGACGTCCGCCGGACAGTGCGTAGGGCTTGTCCAGAGGCAGGTCCACTTGGTAGATGCGCAGGCGACTGATTTTCATGATGCCTGCCTCGCAGGCTGGGGGGCGAGCACAGTGTCGAGCGCCAGGGCTTGCAGGATGGGCAGATGCAACGATTCCATCAGCCTTGGGAAATCGTGCAGCAGTGCCACATGAGGTACATAGCTGTCGCGTTGATCATCCACCCAGCTGGCACCACAACTGCGGCTGACCACCTGCTCGAGCAGCGATGGCTCCAGGCCCATGGCGTCCCCGAGTTGCAATGCTTCCTGCAGGATGGTGTGGTTGGTCCAGGCCATGACTTCCAGTAGGCACTGGGCGTAGTGGCCGCACGCGGGATGGGTGAGCGTATAGCCAAAGTGCTCCGGCAGGCTGGGCTTGCGTCGGCCGCGTGCGTCGATCACGAAAGTGTCGGGATGGCGATAGGTTCGGTCGGCGCCATAAGGCGAGGGTGCGGTGAAACCGTCGATCAACAGGCGACGCTGGTTTTCGGCTTCCATCAATGCCACCACCTTGAGGTGGTTGGCGTGGGCCGGGTAACGACCGCCGGCCTGGCGATAGCGCGCCTCGATCAGCCGACCCAGTGGCAGGTCAACGCCGAGCTCGTCGGCCAGAGCCACCGTCAGGGCCATGTCCTTGACGGTGATTTCCAAGGTGCAGGAGTGATCGTAACTGCCGTCCAGGAGCATTGGCGTGACCTGGTCGACGACGAAGCAGTTGGCTTGCGAATGCTTCGCCACATTCCATAACCAATGCAGGTCCAGCCCCTGGTTCTGGGCTACCAGCAGCAACTCGCCCCACGCCAGGGTCGCGCAGTAGAACAGCAGGTTGGTCAGTAACTTGACCGACTGACCATGGCCGATGGCACCCACGTGGAAGCGGTGTTGCCCCATCGCGTCCAGTGCCGGACGGGCAATGTCATAGGCCTTTTTCTCACCGCCGACATAGAAGCAGATGTTGTTGAAGTCCACGCCCATGTGCGAGAGGTTGCTCACGGGAGCCTCCAGGCTCATGACGCCGCGCAGCGCGGCCATTCGGGCGATGTCCAGGGTGTTGTGGTAATCGGTGGTCGAGGTGTCGATCCATACTGCACCGCTGGCCAGGGCGGTGAGTGCGCCATTGTTGCCGATCATGGTTTCGCGCACATGGCTGGGCAGTGGCAGGCAGGTGATCAGGATGGCGTTGCCCACGGCCGCTGCCGCAGGGGTCGATGCCCACTGCGCGCCTTGACCGCAAACCCAGCGTTCGCAGCTGGGATCATGATCGTGGACAGTCACGATGAAGCCTTTTTTCAGCAGTGCAGTCACGAACGGGCGCCCCATGTTGCCGGCACCGATAAAGCCAATGGAAAGGGTCATCGAGCGATTCCTTGAATGTTCAAACCAGTTGGCGGGCCCTTCCAGCGCCCTGTTTGCGTACCCAGATCGAGTCGAAGTTGTCCAGCATGACTTCGGCCGTGGAAAAGCTTGGCCCGTCGTCGATGGGCGTGATGATCGCGTCGATGTCCGGGTAGATGAAAAAGGCCAGAGACACCCGAGCGCTGGGCTGGCGATGCAGGACTTGATGAGCGGTACTGACCAGACGTCCATGGGTCCAGCGTTGCAGCAGATCACCCAGATTGACCAGCACGGCGCCTTCCAGGCACGGCACGTCGCACCACTGGCCGCGGGTATGGACGCGCAGTGACGGCTGCGGCAGGGGTTGCTGGATCAGCACGGTAAGAAAGCCGTTGTCGGTGTGCTTTCCGGCCGTTCCCGACCTTGCCGGGTAATACGAGGCGCGCTGGATCAGGGTTGGCCGGCGAAAATGTGCATCGAAGGCGTGCGCAGGCAGGGTCAGCGCGGTGGCGATCGCACGGCGCAGGTTCGGGAACAGGTGTTCCATGACCTCGCCCTGCAAGGCATAGGCGCTGGCGTTGAGGCCAGGAGCCACATGCTCGTCGGGCAGTACGCTGGGGCCACTGAAGGGCGCGCATCCGGGCCGGTCGATGCCCCAGTCCAGATGCTGCTTGTTGTCCGGGCCGGCATCCGGGTGCAGGGTTTCGCCGTATGCGCCGACGTAGCCGCGTGCAGTGGGCGGGTAGCCGGGCTGCCGATCATGACCGAAACGCTGCTTGACCGACTCGGGTAGCGCGAAAAAGGCCTGGGCGGCGTTCAGGTATCGCTCGATCAGCACGGCCGAGAGGCCATGTTCGACCAGATAGAAAAAGCCGTCGTGCACGCATGCATCGTGCAGCTGGGCTAGAGCCTGTGGTTCGCATGCGGCCAGTTGCGCAAGGGAAATGACCGGAAGTACCGGTGTGTCATGAGCGCCGTTCATGCGACGTGCAAGGCCAGGTAGTGGGCTTTGGCGTTCTGCAGGTAGCGGGCCGACATCTGCCCTTGCAGTACGCTCACCCCCTGCTCATCCTCGAGTGCCTGCAGCAGTGGCTCGAAGCCGGCGGTGTCGTAATAGGCCTCGCGAATGCTCACCACCACCACGCCACCCGATTGCGTCATGCCGATCAGGCCACGCAGCGCGGAGGCCGGCAGATGCCCAGGAATGAAGGCACCGCAGCACACAACCGCATCGAAGCGGCGGAGCATATCGGGCGGCAGCGGCTGGGTCAGATCTATCTGGCTGTACAGATGCTGATAGGCCTGGGTAGCTTGGGCCTGGTCGATCATGGGTTTGGACAGGTCACACCCGCTGATCTGGCGATAGCCGCGTTCATGCAGCGTACGCCCGACCAGGCCGGTACCGCAGCAGGCATCGAGAACACTGCTGACGTGGCGGACAGCGGGGCACTGCGCCACGGCGTCGAGCAGATCGACCACCATGGTTGGGCCGCAATAGGCTTCGGCTTCGACATCGGCATCGTAGTGACGAGCCCAGTGATCGTAGTAACGCTCCAGATGGTGAGTGCTGTGGTGCGACAGCGCATCAGCAATCGAACGGGTGCTCGAAGTCTTCGGCGCAAGAGCCGAAGGTATGACGGTGGTGGCTGCATCCATGATTCGAATCTCGAAGGAAAACTGTTGGGCGGGTTGGCTGTCGTAAGAGTTAGCAGCGCCGCCAGACAGGGTCAATCGAGCTGAAATGGCCTTGATTCGAAAGAAAATTTACAGCCGCAGACGGGGCTCCTGGGCTGGCACGGTGTTGCACGCGCGTCGATCAAGGCAGCGTACCGCCGCCCCCCGGAAACACGCCTTGTCGGGACTGTAAAATCCTTTACGACGCACGATCACGCGCAATCGCTAAGGCCCGATCCATGATTTTTTCGCCGGGCACGCCGTCAATTTAATCGTGGCTCACAGAGCAGGATTCACGGCACTTTTCGGGATGACCATCGTCCTGTTTTGCGCTAGGCTCTGCGACGGCTCATGCTGCCCGCCGCTCGCTCCGCAAGGAAAGGTGAAAGCATCTTCGAGCAACGCCCTCATACCTCTCTTGATTGTCGAGGTCTGGCAACGCGAGCACCAGCATGCATCGACTCGGGAGTTGTCATGTTTTCTATCGAGCAAGCCAAGCAGATGGCCAGGACGTTGCGCGTCGGGCTGCAGGCGCAGGGTCATGAAGTGTCCCATTCCAGCGCTTTGGAAATGGTCGCCCGGCAACTGGGGCACAAGGACTGGAACACCGCATCAGCCAGCCTGGCGCCGATCGCTTCTTCGACCATCGGTTTCGACCGGGCCATCCCCATCCTGCGGATTTTCGACGAAGCCAAGGCCCGCGAGTTCTACCTGGACTTTCTGGGCTTCGAGGTCGAGTTCGAGCATCGTTTCGAGGCCGACCTGCCGCTGTACCTGGGCGTCGTGCGCGGAGCCCTGCACCTGCATCTATCCGAACATCATGGCGATAGCTCGCCAGGCTCGACCGTGTTCGTGCCGATGCAGGGTGTGGAAGCGTTGCGCGACGAACTGCTGGCCAAGCGTTATGGCTATGGGCGCCCGCAGATCGTCGAGCAGGGGTGGGGAAGGGTATTGGAAGTGTATGACCCGTTCGGCAACCGGATTCGCTTCTGCGAAGGGTGACAGCGGCCTGATCTAGGCCGTGATTTCGAGAAACTTGCGCACCCGTTCGGTATCAGGGTTGCTGAAGAACTTCAACGGTGGGGCTTTTTCGATGATCCGGCCCTTGTCCAGAAACACCACTTGATCGGACACGGCGCGGGCGAACTCCATTTCGTGGGTGACCACGATCATGGTGTAGCCCTCGCTGGACAGGTTCTTCATCACCTGCAACACCTCGCCGACCCGCTCGGGATCGAGTGCCGAAGTGGGCTCGTCGAACAGGATCACCTCCGGGCTCATGGCCAGCGCTCGGGCAATGGCCACCCGTTGCTTCTGGCCACCGGACAGCGTGTAGGGGTAGGCCTCGTGCTTGTCGGCCAGGCCGACCTTTTCCAGCAGTTCCACGGCGATGGCACGCGCTTGGTCCTTGGGCATGCGCTTGACGTAGGTCGGTGACTCCATGACGTTCTGGATCACGCTCAGGTGCGGCCACAGGTTGAAGCCCTGAAACACCATGCCGGTGCGGGCGCGCAGCGTGGCCAGCTCTTTGCTGGTCATCTTGCGGCGGGTCTGCTCATTGATGCCGATGCGCTGGCCAGCGATGTGGATGCTGCCTCGATCCGGCTCCTCCAGCCAGTTGATGCAGCGCAGCATGGTCGACTTGCCGGAGCCCGAGGAGCCCAGCACGCTGACCACTTCGCCCTTGTTCACCACCAGATCGATGTCGCGCAACACCTCGACGCCGTCGAAACTCTTGGAAAGCTTGCGGATACTGACCGCCGGGATGGCGATGCTGGGTTCAGACATGGTCGAATCCTCTTCTGGCGCCGAAACGGCCGGCGCGCTTGAGCGCCAGCTCCAGGCAGATGCTGATCAGCCAATACATCACGATCACCACCACAAACGCCTGGGTCGGGATGAAATAGGTGGACTGCACCGAGTTGGCGGCGGCAGTGAGTTCCTGCACAGTGATGATGGTCAGAAAGGCGGTGTCCTTCAGTGCAATGATCAACTGGTTGCCCAGCAGGGGACGGGTCTTGATCAGCAGTTGCGGCAAGGTGATGCGCAGGTACAGACGCAGTGGGGTGAAACCGTGCGCCTTGGCGGCCTCGATGTAACCTTCGGGCAATACCAGACGGCTGCCGCGCAGGATCTCGGCGAAATACGCTGCATGGTAGATCACCAGGGCCAGCAGGCCGGCGGTCCAGGCGCTCATGCGCAGACCCAGTTCCGGCAGGCCGTAGTACAGCAGATAGGCGAGAATCAGGAACGGCAGGGTGCGCATCAGGTTGATCCAACCGCGCACGACTATGGACAGCCGGTTGCGCTCCTCGAGCAGGAACACCCAGGCGCAGCCCAGTACGAAGGCGCAGATGATCGATAGCGCGAACAGTCCCAGAGTGGCCAGCAGGCCATCGAGGAACAGCGCCCGTGCCTCCCACAGAATGGTCCATTCAGTCATGTCGATAATTCCTCACATGGCCAGCCGATTGGCTTTTCGTTCCGCCAGCCCTTGCAGCTTGAGCAGTACGCCGATGATCAGCATGTACAGCACGGCGGCGGCGAGGATGGGCGGCAGCGGATCGTAGGTCACCGCCGAGATGCGGTTGGTGACGCGGGTCAGGTCGACGATGCCGATCACGGCCACGGCCGGGCTGCCCTTGATCAGAAACGACATCTCGTTGACCAGGCCGGGCAGGCTGGTGGTGATCATTTGCGGCAACATGATGCGGCGAAAGAACACCCCACCGGTCATGCCGCAGGCTAGCGCGGCCTCGCGCTGGTCGCGGGAGAAACTGAGGAAGGCGGCACGCCAGATTTCCGCATTGAATGCGGCGGTGTTCAGGGTCATGGCGACAATGGCGGCCGTGTTGCGGTTCATGTTGATGCCGAACACCGGCGCCGAGAGGAACAGGAACAGCACCAGGGTCACCAGCGGTGTGGCCCTGGCCAGGCTGATATAGAGCACCAGCAATTGCTCGACGAACGGGACCTTGGCCAGGCGGATCAGGGCGATGACCAGACCCAGGACGACACCGATGCCGATGGCGATGCCGCATAGCCACAGGGTGGTCCAGGCGCCTTCGAGCAAGAGTAGCCAGGCGTGTGTGTTCATGGCAGGCATCCTTGGCTGGGGGTTTTGCGTTGTATGTTCCGGCCTCTTCGCGGGCAGATGGCTCGCCGCCCGCCCCGCTCCCACAGGGATGAGTGATAAGCCGTGTAGCCTTGTGGG